>CAYRII010000025.1:17280-17911 GCA_964424245.1 uncultured Terriglobales bacterium
GCCACCGAGAAACAGGGGACGGTGCGCTTTGATGCCGCTCACATGGTTTCGCCGAGCGAAAAAGAATTGGAAGCTTTGCGTGCCCGCGTCAGTTCCAACGCCCTCGACGGCTACCTGCTGGTTACCGACGACGTCCTGGCCGAGCATCGCGTCATTTATGGCTCTCGCGGCACGGCCGACCTCATTGAACTGGGCTTGCTCCGCGGTTCCGTCGGTACCGCCCTGCTGAAGCACAACCTGAAGACCATGGGTACCGCGCCCCCGGACCTGGACGAGCTGCTGCGTCCCTACAAGCTGGAAACCGTTCGCGTCGAGGCTGGTCGCGAGAGCAAGTGGAGCGGCCGGGGCTTGTTTATCATGACCGTCTTGCTGGTCACGTCCCTGTACGGCATCGTGCTCATGTACGGGGTCATCCTGATGCGCTCCGTGCTCGAAGAAAAGGCCTCCCGCGTAGTCGAGGTCCTGCTCTCAGCGGCCACCGCGCGCCAGCTCATGGCCGGCAAGATCCTGGGCGTGGGCGCCGTCGGCCTGACGCAGATGGCCATCTGGGCTTTCCTGGGTTTTTCCGTCATGTTCCCGACGCTTCCCTTGGGGCAGGGGGGTCAGCCGGCCTTCCCCAGCCGGCGGATCG
>CAYRII010000026.1:0-17827 GCA_964424245.1 uncultured Terriglobales bacterium
TCTGCAGGTTGTCCTGCCACTGCGAGTTGTTCACCAGGCGGCCCTGCGGCAGATTGCTCTGCATGCCGAAGGTGAGCAACTGCGGATCCAGGAAGGTGATGCCGGTGGGGCAGTTGCCCGCGCCGATGATGCCGGCCTGGGTGCAGCCCGCGAAGGTGCCGCTCTCAAAGCCCACGCCCAGGCGGCCGTAGCTGAAGCGGAACTGGTTGATGAGGGTGCTGGAAAAGTTGTGCACCCAGTCCACGCCAATCTGCTGCGGCTTGGCAGGAACGTCCACCACGGCTCCGGCAGCAAAACGTCCGGTGGCGTTGGTGAAGATCTGGTTCTCGTAGATATAGCGGGCGAAGAAGCGGTCCTTGGAGGTAACCTGGATGTCCGCGCGGATGAGGTGCTCCCACTCGTTGAAGAGCGAGGGGAGGAAGCGCTCGACACCGGCGAACTCCACGTTAGTGGCGGTGACGCCGTTGGTGACGTTGAGAATCTGCGGCGTGCCAAAGGCCACAGGGTTGCCGGCGGCCACGGCGTGCGGACCGATGGTGGCCAACGCGTTCACCGCGGAGTTGCCGGGGTAGGCCGCCTGCAAGGTGGCGATGCCGCCGGGCGTCGGGGTGAGCAGGTTGGTGTTGGAGGGGTTGCCCGCGGAACGGATGCGGTCTCCCTGAATGGAGTAGAAGAACCACGCCTTGTCCTTGACGATGGGGCCGCCGAAGCTGCCGCCAAAGCGGTTCTCGATCTCGTTGGTAGGACCGGTGGCTCCAGAGCCGAACGGATTCGGCGCCTTTTCGTCGTTGGACAGGGAGTAGAAGTAGGAGTTGATGTGGTACTCAAAGAGGGAGCCGTGAAAGCTGTTGCTGCCGGTCTTGGTCACGTAGTTGATGACCGAGCCCATGTTGCGGCCATACTCGGCGCTGTAGTTGCTGTTGATGACCTGGAACTCGCCGAGGCTCTCCGGGTTGTTGAGGAACAGGCCGGGACCGGCGACGGAGTTGTCGTTGTTGGACTGGCCGTCGATCTGGAAGTTATTGGAGCGGCCGCGCTGGCCGTTGGAGGCCAGGTCCGCACCGTTGCTGTTGCTGAAGTCCGAATCCGCCATGGTGACCATGCCGGGGACGTACAGCGCCAGGTTGTCAAAGCCGCCGCCCGCGTTGGGCAGGCCGCTGACCTTGGCGGCTTCGAACGACCCGCCGACCTGAGACGAAGCGGTTTCGATGAGCGGGGCCGTGCTCTCCACGTTGACCACTTCCTCGGCGCCGACGCTCAAGGTCTGCGCTCCCACGGCGGTGTCGCGAGCGGAAGTGACGACCACGTTGCTGATTTTCAGCTTGGTGAACTTGGCAGCCTCAATCGTCACCGTGTAGGTGCCGACCGGCAGGGAGCGCAGCGTGAAGAACCCCACGGCGTTGGTTTCCGTGGTGAATTCGCGGTTGGTGCTGACGTCCTTGGCTGTAACCTTGGCGCCGCTGATCATGGCCTGCTGCTGGTCCACCACTGTGCCCGAAATCGACCCGGTAATGATTCCCTGGGCGAAGGTCAAAGTGGGGGTGAGTACCAGGAACAGGGCAACGAACAGGGTTCCGACTTTACGACGAAAGTCGCTTTCCATCGTGCCTCCTAACTTTCCGTGTAGAATCAAGCTAGTTACCGTTTGAAGAGTATGGGGAAACGGTATCCCTTTCTATGCACCTAATCAGCCAAACAGAAAGCAAATTAACATGCTGATTTTTCATGAACTTAAGAAGCTTGAAGGCAGCGAAAATACGTTTTGGCGGAGCTTCCCGTCCACTTATATATGATTTTTTGTAGGTTGGCTCGGTAGTCTGGGCCCAAGGCTGAACCTTGAGGGACGGCAAGAAACGCTGGCGGTGACGAAGTCGGTGACAAATTTGGTGTTCGAAAACCCAGGGTTTCTGCGCGGCGTGGCACTCTTTAATCAGGGGCGGTTTTATGACGCCCATGAGGTTTGGGAAGATGTGTGGCGGGAACACCGCGGGCCGGAGAAGAGCCTGTTGCAAGGGTTGATTCAGGTGGCCGTCGGACTGCATCACTTTGGTCAAGGGAACCTCCCGGGTGCGCGGTCGCTGCTGCGGCGCGGGCACAAGCGGCTGGACGAGTATCCGGATGAGTTCCCGGGGCTGGAGGTAAGGGCGCTGAAACAGCAGATTGGGGCGTGGCAGGAGGCCCTGGCCGGGAGCGGACCTTACCCGCCATTTCCGCGCCTGGGGGGCGCGGCCGGTGCTACAATCCCCGGCGCATGACGCACCCGGCCGCACCGCAATCCAGCCCGGTCCAGAGTGGCGAAGCGCGGACGACACCGGTTCCGCAATTCGACCTGCGGCGCCAGTATGGAGCGATCCGCGGCGAGATTACGGCCGCAGTGGAGCGCGTTTGCAGCTCGCAGCAGTTCATCCTGGGCGAAGAAGTGCGCAGCCTGGAGCGCGAGGTGGCGGCCTACACCGGGGCGCTGGCGGCGGTGAGTTGCGCCTCGGGAACCGATGCCTTGTGGCTGGCGTTGGTGGCCTCCGGAGTGCAGCCCGGGGACGCGGTGCTGACCACGCCCTTCAGCTTTCTGGCCTCCACCAGCGCCATCCTGCGCTGCGGAGCGCGACCGATGTTCGTGGACATTGAGGCGCGCACTTTCAACCTGGACGCTGCACGGATCGAGCGGAAGATAATCCAGTCCCTGGCGACCAACCTGCGCGCGCTGCTGCCAGTGCATCTCTACGGGCAGTGCGCCAACATGGACCATTTGCAACGGCTGGCCGAAGAACACCGACTGGTGCTGGTGGAGGACGCGGCGCAGGCCATCGGAGCCGGCTGGCGAGGACGGCGGGCAGGATCGCTGGGCGCTGCGGCCGCCTTCAGCTTTTATCCCACCAAGAACCTGGGCGCGTACGGCGACGGCGGATGTGTGACCACAAACGATCCCGCCATCGCCGAGCGCGTGCGCTTGCTGCGCCACCACGGCAGCCGGGAACGCTACTACCACGAGGAAGTGGGCTGGAACAGCCGCCTGGACGCCGTGCAGGCGGCCATCCTGCGCGTGAAGCTGAAGCACCTGGAAGAATGGAACAGGCTGAGGCGAGACCGCGCGGCCACGTATGACCGATTGTTGGCGGAGAGCGGGCTTGCTTCCAGCGGGGCCGGCGCGACACCTGCCCTGGAACTGCCTTTCACAGCGGCCGAAGCGCACCACTCGTTTCATCAATACGTGGTACGCGTGAAGCGGCGGGAAGACCTGCGGCGCCACCTGGGCGCGCGCGGGGCGGGCACCGAGGTGTACTACCCGGTTCCGCTGCACCTGCAGAAGTGCTTTTCCTACCTGGGGTACGGGGAAGGCTCGTTTCCCGAGTCGGAGCGGGCGGCGCGCGAAGTGCTGGCCCTGCCCATGTTTCCGGAACTGACCGAGGCCGAGCAGGAGCACGTGGTGGAGAGCATCGCGGAATTCTATTCCTGAAAAGCGCTAGCGGGGCTTGCGCGGAGGCGCCTCCGCACCCGCCGGAAGAACGCGGCGCACGATCACGCCGTTCATCTTGTATTTGCGCTCCTCCCAGCTTTCGTCGGGCTGCTGCACCCTGAGGATGAATACCGGCAGCTCGCCTTCCTTTTCGAATTTTTCCCGCGTCACGCGGGCCGGCAGGCGGCCGAAGAGACGACGCTCGCGATAGGCGGTCTCATAGCGGTCGCGCCCGGCGTTCCAGGTGAAAATGCGCACCTGGTTGAAGTCAAAGGGCAGACCGTCGCGGGGCCCGGTGAGCAAGAGCAAATATTGCGGCACCTGACGGCCTTCATCTTCGGCGTGACTGATGACGAAGCTGGCCACGATGCGCTGGCCTTCCGCATACTGGGCGACCTCCAAGGGCACGTCCAGATCCATCATGCGTCCCAGCACCCAGCCGACGTGGCCCCGGGTATCGCGCACCAGCCACCAGTCCTCCAGCACCGGCGGCTGCTCGGCGGCGGCCTGCGGCAGGGTGCGCTCCGCGGTGGCGCGGCGAAGGATTTCGATCTTCTCTCCCTCGTTCATCCGGTAGAGGCGATCGGTTTTGCGGCCGGGAGCGACGTGCATGTTGAGGGGGGCGCGGGCGGAACCATGGGCAGCGATGGGAGCGGAAACGTTCCCGGCGGCAAGCTGGCGGAAGGCGCGGAAAACTGCTTCGGAGGCCAAGTGCCGGGCCTCCATCCAACCCTCTTGGCCGCGCGCAGTGCGCACCCGCACCATGCGGCTCCGGGTCTCCAGAATCTCAACGCGCTGGCCGTTTTCCAGCACGGCAACCTTGTTGTGCACGGCCGCCAGACGGTCGCGCAGAGAGACCTGAGGAGCGGTGACGTAGCCGGCCGGCCGTTGCGGTTCGGCCTGGCGGCTACAACCCAGCAGCAACAAAGCGCAGGAGAAAACGCCGAGCCAGCCAAGAACGCCGACGCGAATTGCGGCTGCGGAGTGCCGAAGATGGGGGAGCGGCGTGCGCACGGAAATCCTGTGTCCACTATAGCAGCCGCAGAAACCGCGCGAAGGCCGCTCAATCGCCGAAGCTGACGCCGATGGCCCGAGCCGTCTGCACCATTTCGCCCTGGGGATCGACGGTCTTCATGACGCCGATGGCCTCGGCGATTTCCACGCTCTGGATGCGCGCCTGGCGCAGGCAGACCATGCGGCCGTACTCGTGACGGGCGATGAGATCCACGGCGGCGACCCCAAAGCGCGTGCTCAGGATGCGGTCAAACGGCGAAGGTGAACCGCCGCGCTGGATATGCCCCAGGATGGTCACGCGAGTCTCCCGGTGGCTGCAGCGCGCGATGGCGTCGCCGATGAGATTGCCGATGGAACCCGAGCGCCGCGCGGAGCGGCGTTCCGCGACGAAGGCGGGATCCAGATCCGCCGGCAAGCGAATTCCCTCCGCCATGACAATGATGGTGAAGCGCTTGCCAAAGGTCTCGCGCTGGTGCACAAACTCGCAGACGCGCTCCACGGTGAAGGGGATCTCGGGGATGAGGATGACGTGGGCGCCGCCGGCGATGCCGGCCTCGAGAGCAATCCAGCCGGCGTCGCGGCCCATCACCTCGATCAGCATGATGCGGTGATGAGACTCGGCGGTAGTGTGAATCTTGTCCACGGCGTCGGTGGCGGTGTGCAGGGCGGTATCGAAGCCGAAGGTAATCTCGGTGGCGGAGAGGTCGTTATCAATGGTCTTGGGAACGCCCACCACGTTCAGGCCCTTGCGGTAGAGCTCGAGTGCGATGGCCTGGGTGCCGTCGCCGCCGATGACGATGATGGCTTCGATGCCCAGCGCACGAGCGTTGGCAATGACCTCATCGGAAATGTCGCGCGTGAATTCCCTGCCATCCTGCACGACTTTGTACTGGAAGGGATTGCCGCGGTTGGTGGTGCCGAGGATGGTGCCCCCGCGGGGCAGGATGCCGCTGACGTCGCGCAGGCTCAGTTCGCGGCACTTGTCTTTGGGCCAGATGAGGCCGTCAAACCCGTCCTGGATGCCCAGCACCCGCCAGTTGTACTTCAGGATGGCGCACTTGACGGCGGCGCGAATGACGGCGTTGAGGCCGGGACAATCACCGCCTCCGGTGGAAATGGCAATGGTGCGCGTCGTGGTCACGGTTCAGGACTCCGTTCAGCCCGAAATCAGCTTTGCCGCTCACGAAACCGGCGGGCACGAAACCGCCTGGAGGCGGGATTGTACATCACCTGTTCGCGCCGCGGAGCGCTTAGGGAGTGGCCACGACGGAAACCGGATTGCTGCCCGCACCCGCAGAACCGGCCGACGACAGGGCTCCCGTGGTGCTGTTGATGGAGAAGAGGCTGACGTCGGGGCTGCTGTTGCGATTGGCCACGTAGAGGAACTTTCCGGAGGGATCCACGCTGAGAGCAACGGGCTCGCTGCCGGCGGCCGTTGGCGAACCCGAGATGGCGGTGAGTTTTCCGTCCACGGCGATGCGAAGGGCAGAAACGTTATTGGAGCCGAAGTTGGCCACGTACAAGAAGGCCCCGTTCGGACTGACGGAGAGAGCCACGGGCGTGGTACCGGCGGCAAAGGGCGACCCGACGATCACGGTGAGCTCGCCGGTGGAGGCGTTCACGGCGTAGGCGGCAACACCGCTGACGCCGTCCGCCACGTAGGCGAACTTGCCGGTGGGCTCGACGATCACATCCTGAGACCCGGCGCCACCCAGGGCGGGAACATTCGCGGCCGCAGTCAGGGAGCCATCGCCGTTGATGCGGAAGACGTCCGTGCCGGCGGCCCCGGCGGCCACATAGACAAACCGCCCGGCGGGGTCCACTCGCAGGCGTACGGGGCCGCCTGAGGCTGCCACGGGTGAACCGGGTGCGGGTGAAAGGGCGCCGGTGGAGGAGTTGATGATGAATCCGGACACATTTGCAGAACCAAGATTGGCGACGTAGGCAAAGCGCGCCGCGGGATCCACGGCTACGCCGGCGGGTGTGGTACCGGCCGAAAAGGGCGAGCCGGAAGCTTGCGTCAGACTGCCGTCAGCGCGGTTGATGAGATAAGCGGAGACTCCGCCGCCGCGGTTGGCGACGTAGAGGAAACGCCCGTTGGCATCGCTATCCACAGAGCCGGGCTCGGTCCCGGCCAGGAAGGGAGAACCGGTAGCCGCGGTGAGAGCGCCGCTGGAAGAGTTGACGACGAACGCGGAAACATTGTCGGAGCCGGAGTTGGCCACAAAGACAAAACGCGGCGGGGTGGTTGTGCCGTTATCGTTCTCGTCGACGAAAAACCCATTGCAGCCACCGACAAGCGATACCAAGAGAATTCCGTAGGCGGACGCAAGTAGAATTTTCCGTTGCAAAGACAAGCTGACCTCGCTGTAAGCCGGGCAGAATGGTCGTGCACGTTTGCCCGTCCAATCGAGCATTCTAACAAATGCCGCGGGATGCCGGCCGTATGGGAGGAACAACCAAAACCGCGTGAGCCACGTCCAAGGGCTCACTATACTGGCTGTCCGTCCCGGCAACGAGGGTCGGGGAACGAACCCAGAATCCTCAAGGAGAAACGGCTTGATCAGATACGTCACCCGGCTGCAATTGGGAAAGATTCTCTGCGGGCTGGCGCTGGCGGCGAGCCTGCTGCCCGCACTGCGAGCCACGGCGGACGATAGAAGTACTTCACGATCCAATCATGTGCGCGCGACGATGGAGTTTCTGGCCAGCGATGCCCTGAGAGGCCGGGGCAGCGCCACGCAAGATGAATGGGTGGCGGCGACCTACATCGCCTCGCAGCTACGGCAGTACGGGGTGGAACCGGCGGAGGCGACGGGCGGTTACCTGCAGCGCGTCGAGCTGACAAGAACGGAGCTGGCAGCGCCGCCGGTTCTGACGGCGGGCGACCGGCGCCTTGCGCACGGCCAGGAAATGCTGGTGGTCGCAATGGCCGCCGCCGCCATTGCCGGGCCGCTGCAGAAGATCGATGCGCGGGGAGAAGGGCCGAGCCTTGCACCGCATCGGGGGGCCGTAGTCTTGCTCATGCCCAAGACCGAAGAGGGCGCACCTTCGCGCAACCGCCAGGCACTTGACTTGATCCGGAAGGGCGCCGTGGCGGTGTTGCTGGAGGCTTCGCCCCAGGCCAAGGCCAGGTGGACGGAGATGGGAGGCCGGTTGCCTGACCTTCCGACCCGACTGCGCGGATCGGAGGAGGTAGCCGGGCTGGTGGATTTCACCGCTGTCGCCCTCAACGCGGAGGCGTTCGCGCAGATCACACAGCTTGCGGACGGCACACCGATGCGCCTGGAAGCTCCTACCCGGGAACCGATCGAAGAGACATCCTGGAACGTCGTTGGGCGCTTGCGGGGAAGCGATCCTGCCCGAAGAGGAGAGGCAGTGCTGCTGAGCGCTCACTTGGATCATGTTGGGATGGGCGCGCCCGTGAACGGAGACAGCATTTACAACGGGGCGGACGATGACGCTTCCGGAGTGGCGGCGGTGCTGGAGCTGGCGCGCACCCTGGCCTCGGGTCCACGGCCCAAACGAACCGTGATTTTCGCGCTCTATGGCAGCGAGGAAAAAGGCGGGTTCGGCTCCACGTACTTCCGGGCGAATTCCCCGGTGGCGCTGGAGAACATTGTGGCCAACCTGCAATTCGAGATGATCGGGAGGCCGGATGCGGCCGTAGCCGCCAAGACGCTGTGGCTGACCGGCTATGAGCGTTCGAATCTGGGCGCAGCACTGGCGCGGCATGGGGCCCGTTTGGTGGCGGATCCGCATCCGTCGGAGGGATTCTTCGAACGCTCCGACAACTACGTTTTGGCGAAACGCGGCGTGGTGGCGCACACGGTTTCGAGCTACGGATTGCACAAGGAATACCACCAGCCCGCGGATGACCTGGCTCACATTGACCTGGAACACATGACGGACGCCATCCAGTCAATGATCAGACCCGTGCGGTGGCTGGCCAACACGTACTTTCGCCCGCGGTGGGTGGAGGGGAAACAGCCCTAGGCTGCGCGGCGTCAGTGAGTCTGGTCGTCGGGCGGAGTGGCGATGGTGCCGACGATGGGCTTGCGGAAGATATAGCCTTCGTCGGTCCCGTGCCAATGGGCGATCTTTTCTTCGCCCAGTTTCCAGCAGAGGAGAATCTCTTTGTCGCCGACCAGGCTGGGAAAGTCGAGCAGGCCCATGTCCAGGTCCTTGACCTGAACCCCGGTGGCCTGGATTTCCGCCAGGCACTCCTTGACGGACTTCAAGGCTTGTTCCCGGCCAGCCTTGCGCCGTGCCAGGGAAACAATGTCCACGCGCGCCCCACCCAGGTGAAAGATACGGCCAGCCAGTTCCTGCAACTCGGCATCCACGGCTTCCACCAGCGACTTGCCTTGCATGGCCTTGCGCAACAGAGACTCCAGCACCGGCAACAGGTCCTGGGCCTCCGCCAAGGTGAACTTGCGATCGGCCATGCCTAGTGGATCTCCAGCATGCGATCCAGGGCGACGCGCGCCCCGCGCTTGATCTCGTCCGGCACTGCGATGCGGTTGACCACGATGCCTTCGACCAGGTTCTCCAGCGACCAGAGCAAATGCTGCGGGGAGATGCGAAACATGGTGGTGCACAGGCAGCCGGAGTCGTCGAGCGAAAGCACAAGCTTGTCGGGATTCTGTTTCGCCAGACGGTTCACCATGTGGATCTCCGTGCCCACGGCAAACTGCGATCCGGCGGGAGCGGAAGTGACAGTCTGGCGAATTTTTTCCGTCGAACCCAGCGAATCGGCCTTCTGGCAGACCTCCCAGCGGCATTCCGGGTGGACGATGACGTGGATGCCAGGGTAGCGGCGGCGAACACTTTCCACATGCTCCGGCAGAAAGCGCTGGTGTACGGAGCAGTGGCCCTTCCACAAAATTACCCGGGCGCGGCGCAGGCGATCCGGAGTGTTGCCGCCCAGGGGCATATAGGGGTCCCACACCGCCATCTCCTCGAGTGGAACGCTCATGGCGTAGGCGGTATTGCGTCCCAGGTGCTGATCCGGGAGGAAGAAAACTTTGGGGGTCTTGGCGAAAGCCCAGCGCAGCGTGGCGGCAGCGTTGGAAGATGTGCAGACCACTCCGCCGCGCGCGCCGCAGAAGGCCTTGATGGCGGCGGTGGAGTTCATGTAGGTGATGGGGGTGATGCGATCGCCGGTGTCGGCCGTCAGGCCGAGGGCGATCAGTTGCTCCCAGCAATCCTCCACCTGGCCGATCTCGGCCATGTCAGCCATGGAACAGCCGGCGTTGAGGTCGGGGAGGAGCACCTGTTGCTCGGGCCGGCTGAGCACGTCGGCACTCTCGGCCATGAAATGCACGCCACAGAAAACGATGTAGCGGCCCTCAGCCTTGGCCGCTTCCTGGGCGAGCTTGTAGGAATCGCCAGCAAAGTCGGCGAACTGAATCACCTCATCGCGCTGGTAGTGGTGTCCCAGGATCACGACGGAGGTGCCCAGTTCCTTACGGGCTGCGGTGATGCGTCCGTCGAGGGAGTGGTCGGGCAGGACGAGATAGTTCTCCAGGGAACAGGTTGCGGGAGCAGTTGCCGTAGTCATCTTCTTTTCCGCCTTCAGTCCCGGGGGCGTGGAGCCATCCGGAACGGGGATGTTGAAAGCATCCACCAGCTCCAGCAGGTCCACTGCGCGCTCCGACTGGGAGCGGCCCGACCTGCGGGGTTGTTGAAGCCGGCAGGTATTGCTCCTGATATGTTGGATGCAGACGGCCCGCTCCGGGCTTCAACGTGCCCCAAAGTGGTCAGGCTCAAGCCGCCGCACCAGCCTTTATTCTCCCACCGGGCGGGAAGGGCGTGCAAGCGGCGGCATCCCCATGGTCAACCAAGCACGGCATCCTTCTCGCCATCCCATAGAGAAAGGCAGTCTATTGACCGCGCGCCGGGCGGCGCTATAATCGCGCACTGGCGGGCCCAAGCTTTTTCTTGCCCGCACCGAGAAGGAGAACGTCGATGAAGGTACGTCTGTTGCTGGCGACAGTACTGTTGGGCCTCGGGGTGCTGCATGCGCAGACCTTTCGCGGGGCGATCCTGGGCACGGTGACGGATTCAACCGGAGCCGTCGTGGTGGGAGCCAAGGTAACCATCAAGAACAATGAAACGGGACTGGAACGTACGGCACAGACTGACGATACCGGATTTTACGTGGGCCGCGAGCTACCCATCGGCAACTACCGCGTGGCCGCTGAAAAATCGGGATTCAAGACAGGCGTGGCGGCCAGCGTAAGAGTCGATGTGGCCGGAGAACGGCGCGTGGACTTCACGCTGGAGCCGGGGACGGTGGAACAGACGACCGAAGTGCTGGCTTCCGTGCCGCTGCTCGAGACCACAACCAACGTGCTGGGCGGCGCGTTCGAATCCGAGCAGGTCCTGAACCTGCCCATTAACGGACGCGACTTCACCAAGCTGCTGATCATGGTGCCGGGAGCGACCGGCGAACCCAACTCCGGCGGCGATTCCCCGGGCTCCTTCGGGCTGTTCAGTGTGAACGGCAACCGCGGCCGGTCCAACAATTTTCTGCTGGACGGCACGGACATGAACGACGGCTACCGCAACCTGCCGGCCATCAATCAGGGCGGCGTGTTCGGAACGCCGGGCACGGTGCTACCCGTGGAATCCATTGCCGAAGTGCGCGTGCTCTCCAACTTCGAACCTGAGTACGGGCGCAACTCCGGGTCGGTGGTGAACATCGTTACCAAGAGCGGAACCAACGACCTGCACGGCAGCATCTTTGAATTCTTCCGCAACGAGACGCTGAATGCGCGCAACTTCTTCAACAACGTGGGAGAGAAGGACAAGTTCCGCAACAACCAGTTCGGCTTCGCCCTGGGCGGGCCGGTGGTCAAGGACAAGACCTTCTTCTATGTCACCTACGAAGGCCAGCGCGAGCGGCTGGGCATCACTTCCTTGAACAACGTACCCGTGCTTTCGGACTTTGCGGATGCGTTCGGCGCGATTCGCGGACTGGTCGGCCCGGCGCCGGAGTGCGCTGCCGGCACCATCCTGAATTGCGTGAACAGCCAGCCGGGAGGCGTGGTCAACCCGGTCATCTCGAACCTGTTCAATTTCTGCGCCACCAACGGCGGGTGCTCTGGAGGCACGGACGTGTGGCCCGCCGCCAACCTGGCGGGAACACCGAACTCGGTGGCCAGCGCCTTGGCGTTCAACAATGCGGACAGCTTCATCTTCAAGATGGATCAAAACTTCGACGAGAACAACCTGCTCAGCGCGCGCTATTTTTACGGCGACAGCGATCAGAGCTTCCCTTTGGGACTGGCAGGTGGAAACAATCTGCCCAACACGAACACGTTTTCGCCTATCCGCGCGCAGCTGGTGGCCATCAGCTGGGTACGCGTGATTTCCCCTACCAAGGTCAACGAATTCCGCTTCGGGTGGAACCAGTATGACCAGGACTTTCTGGCCGACGACGCCAGGGTCTTCGGCAATCCGAACGACACCATCGGCCTGAACAACGGCGTGACCCAATCGCGTGACTTTGGCCTGCCCACCATGCGGTTTGGCGACGGCTTTGCCGCGCTGGGCTCTTCGGGCTTTTCCAACCCACGCGGACGCTCGGACACCAACTGGCACCTGATTGACAACTTTGCCTGGAAGTTCAACCGGCACGATCTGAAGTTCGGCTACGAGTTCCGGCGCACGTCGGTGGATTCCTTCAACGACTTCCACTACCGCGGGCGCATCAGTTTCGGATCGCTGCAGGACTTCCTCATCGGAGACGTCACCGGCTTCAGTTTTCTTCCCTCCGGATCCACGGACCGCGAGGCGCGGCAAAACTCGCACGCCTTCTACATCCAGGACAGCTTCCGCTGGAGCCGCGAGCTCACCCTCAACCTGGGCCTGCGCTGGGACTACTTCGGCGTGATCGGCGAGACCGGCGACCGCTTCAGCATTTACAACCCGGCGCTGGGGCTGGTTCCGTTGCAGCAGCTTTACCCCAAGGACTACAACAACTTCAGCCCGCGGGCGAGCTTCGCCTGGGACGTCGGCGGCAAGGGCAAGACCGTGCTGCGCGGCGGCATCGGCGTGGCTTACGACATCTTCTCCCAGGACTTTTTCACGGGGCAGATTTACTTCAACTCTTTTAACGCCGGACCGGCGTACAACGCTGTAGGGTCGGCGCCCGTGTTCTTCTCGTTCACGCCGTCGGGACCGCTTTCGCCCGGTGTGGCCGTGTTTGACCCGACGACCTTTTCCACCGACACCACTGATGCAGCCACGGTCAGTCCCGACCTGCGGACACCCTACGTCTTCAACTACAACCTGAACATACAGCGGGAACTCTTCCACAACACCGTCCTGCAGGTGGGGTACGTGGGTTCCAGCGGGAGGAGGCTGTTCCGCTTCCTGGACATCAACCAGCCCAACCAGGCTGCCATTGATGCCTACGATCCTGTGAACGGCTGCTGCGTGCCGCGCCCCTTTGACACAGCGGCGCCGTTGAGCGCACTGGCATCCAACCAGCCGTTCTATGTGAACGAGCTGCAGACCTCCGCCAGCTCGTCCTACAACGGGCTGCAGGTGATTTTCCGCCAGCAGAACTGGCGCGGGATTTCGCAGCAGGCGTCCTGGACGTGGTCGCACTCGATTGATACGGCCAGCGACGGGCAGGACTTTGTCCCCAACGCCGCGCAACCCAACGACAGCACCAACCCGGCGGGCGATCGCGGCAACTCCAACTTTGACACCCGCCACCGCCTGGTCTGGACGCTGACCTACGATCTGCCCAAGATGCAGTCGCTGGGCAGGCTGGGAGAAGGCTGGCAGGTGAGCAGCATTCTCACGCTGATGAGCGGCCATCCGTTCCACGTAAATTACGATTTCGTGGACGACTACGACGGCAGCGGCGAGTTCTTCGGCCGCCCGGACGTGGTGGGCTCGGTGGTGTACAACCCCAGCAATCCGCTGCAGTACCTCAACCTGACCGCGTTTCAGGTGCCGTGTACGCTGCAGGACCGCGACGTGGACGGCGACACTGTGGTCGACGCCAGCGACGGGTCGGCAATCTTCTGCGCGCCGGGCAGCGTGCACTTCGGCAACCTGGGGCGCAACTCGCTGGTGGGCCCCAACTACCGTAACTTCGACTTCTCCATCATCAAGAACACTCGGCTGAGCGATCGCGTCAACCTGTTGTTGCGCGCGGATTTCTTCAACCTGACCAATCACCCCAACTTCGCCAATCCGTTGTTGCCCGCGTTCATCGCCAGCGCAGCGCCCAACGGCATTGATCCTGCGACGGGACAGCACCTAGGCTTCCTGCCCATCGTGGCAACCTCGGACGTGGGGCTGGGCAATCCCATCCTGGCTGGAGGCGGGCCGCGCAGCATTCAGTTTGCGGCCAAGATCACTTTCTAGCGGGATGCGTTGTGGATTTGAGGCGCAGCCTGCGGGCTGCGCCTTTTTGTTTTGCCAGACCACCGGCCAGTGAGCGCGAGCCCTATCCGCCGATGTGCACCATGCTGCGGGAAGGCTTCTCGAAGCCCGGCTCGCCAATGTGGTGGCGCGCTTCCTTGCGGTCCACAACGGAATGCATGTAGGCGCGAAGCTCCTGGTCGCTGGCGCCGGCGCGCATGCGCCCGGCCAGATCGTGATCGAAGAGGGAAAACAGGCAGGTACGGATCTTGCCGTCCGAGGTGATGCGGATGCGCGAACAGTGGCCGCAGAAGGGCTCGGAAACGGGCGCGATGATGCCGATCTCACCCACACCGTCGTCAAAGGTAAAGCGGCGGGCGGTTTCGCTGTAACCGCGCGGCAGTTCGACCAGTGGCCGAAAAGCCTGGATGCGGGCGACAATCTCTTTCAGCGTCACGACAATCTCCGGCGACCACACGCGATCCTCTTCCAGGGGCATGAACTCAATGAAGCGCACCACCACGCCCTCCTCGCGGGCCAGGCGGGCGAAGTCCACCACCTGATCGTCGTTGAAGCCGCGCAGGAGCACGCAGTTCACCTTGACCGGAGCGAGCCCCGCGCGCTGTGCGGCGCGGATGCCGGCGCGAACGTTTTCAAAGCCGTTTTCCACGCGGGTAATGCGGGCGAACTTTTCCGCATCCACGGCGTCCATGCTGACGGTGACACGGCCCAGGCCGGCCTGCTTTAGCGGCGCGGCCATCTCCGCCAGGAGATGACCGTTCGTGGTCATGGCAAGGTCGAGAGGCTCGCCATCGAGGGTGCGCAGCGCCGCCAGCTCGCGAACGAATTCCACCAGACCCGGGCGCAGCAAGGGCTCGCCGCCGGTGATGCGTACCTTGGCGATGCCCATGCCCACCAGCAGGCGCACCATGCGCAGATAGTCGGACATGGGAAGGTCTTCGTACTGGGCGCCGTTCGTCCCCGTGCGGCAGTAGACGCAGCGGTAGTTGCACCGATCGGTGATGGAAATGCGCAGGTCGGTGATGGCGCGGCCGTGTTGGTCGGTGAGTCGCATGCCGATCCGCAGGTTTCCGATAAGGCTGCTGCTGGGATGCGCTGGAAGGGACAAAGTCTCGCGCCGCAGGAGGGCATGGCGGCGAGAGTTTCCTTTCCAAGTACACCCACGCTCCCGCCGCCGAACGGCGGAGCGCGCTGCACGGGAGGCGCAGGCGTTTCCCCCTGCACCCTCGTGGCCCCGTTCGCAAAGGGGCCAACCGTCGGCCGTCCATGGGAGTTCCTTCAGGCCCGGCCGATCGGAAACATCAGGGCAATTATATTCCTTGCGCCGCCCTTTCCGAAGCGGAAGGCCCGGAAAAAAGAAACCCGGCCGTCGCCGGGTCGTGGAGCAGTTTCAGGAGAATCAGGAAGATTTCTTGTTGGACTCCTTGGCCTCTTTCTTTGCCTTCTTGATTTCGGCTTTCACTGTCTCTTCCTCAACGCCGAGGTCTTTCAAGGTCTGGCCCAGGCTCTTGGTCTTCAATCCTTCGAGAACCTGGTTGGTGTCGAGGCCGAGGTTTTTCGAGACCACTACCGCGGAAACGAATTGCCCAAAGTTCTTGGCGCCGCTCGACGTGTAAAGATCTTGCAGTTCCTCCGAAGACATGCCGGTCTTTTCCTGCAACATGCGGAAGGCGCCGCTGTTGATCTGCGCGTCGCGCAAGGGCTTCTGCTCATGCGTCACTTGCTGGTTCTGGGTGCCGGCATCCGCGGGCCGACCGACGTCTGCCGGACGGCCGGCATCCGCGGGCCGACCCATGTCGGACGGGCGTCCCACGTCTGCGGGCTGTCCCTGGCCGGTGCCAGAGGGACGGCCGCCGCCGCGGCCCTGTCCAAAGGCCGTCACTGCTCCGATGAGAAAAATTGCCAATGCCGTTGTTTTCACGCTCTCACCTCGCTGAAATGGATTGGGGGTGTTCTGTAAGATGCTTTGCCCAGGGGAAAAGTAGCCCGTCCTTTGCCTTTTAGCAAGGGCGGTGAGTGGCATCACTGTAAAAGTCGCTGGATCAACAACTTCGCCATCTCGCCCGGCACTTCCAATTGCGGGTAGTGGCCCACGCCCTTGAGTTCCACAAGTTCGGCCGAGGGCAGGCGGGAACGGATTTCGTGCGCCATGGGCGCGCCGGAGATGGGATCGTCCATGCCCCAGAGGAAGCGCAGCGGAACGCCGGCATTCTCCAGCGCCGTAACCCAGCGCTCACGGTGGCGACGGCGTTCGCCCATGTACTGGATAAGACGATGATAGTTGAGGCGACCGTCGTTCCGCGTAATCGCCTGCCAGTGCTGCTTGAGTTCGGAATCGCTAACCGGGTGTTGCGCGGAAAGGACGGCGGAGAAGTTCCGGCGAAAGACACGCTCGCTCAAGAGGAGATTCACCAGCGCACCGGTCATGCGGTTTTCCAGCAGCGTCTGGATGAGAAGCGGACGATGCACGCCGGGGTAGAGGCCTCCGTTCAGGAAGATGGCCTGCGAGACGCGCGCGGGGAGCCGCCCTGCGCGGTGGCGGTGAAGAAGTTCCTGGGCAACGGTATCGCCGTAATCATGGGCGACCAGCGCGGTGGTTGAAACGGCGAAGCGACGCCAGAGCGCTTCCACGATGTCCGCCTGTTCGAAGAGGCTGTAGCGATGACCGGGGGGCTTGTCCGAATCGCCGAAACCGAGAAAGTCCGGCAGCAAGAGTCGCAAGTTCGGCGCTAGGTGCGGCGCCACAGATGCCCAGTCCCACGAAGAGGTGGGAAAGCCGTGCAGAAACGTGACCCAGGGACCGGAGCCTTCGACGCGACAAAAAATATGGAAGGCGCGTGCTTGGCTCGCGGAATCAGCCGGAAGTTCCACGAGCACGCGCTCGCCGCCAGCCAGCCAATCGTGCAGGGGAATTCCCGGCTCGCTCGACACCAGTCCACCCTCCTTACTTTTTCGGGCGGTTGATTTCGCTGAGCAACCCGCTGGAGCGCGCTTTGAGAATCAACTGGCGGATGCGGGGCTTGTCGATGGGGGGCCACATTTTGTCCAGTTCCTTCCATGCCTCCGGACCACGGCCTCCGTAGAGATACGCCAGCACGATTTCCAGCACCAGCCCCTTGGCCTCGGTGACGGCGCGCAACTCCTGCGGGTTGAGCTCCTTGGGTTTCTGGTCAGGGCCGCCGATGGGGGCGTTGATCATATCGTCGAGGGCGGTCTGCGAAAGCAGGCCGCGGGCGCGGGCGATTTCGGTTTCGTAGTCCGCCCAGAACGCGGGACTGACGTAGCGCAGCTCACTGCCCTTCAGACGCAAAATCACGAGCGGGGCCGGGGTGACGGACGCGGGCATGTCGTCAAAGTCCTTGAAAGCAAAGTCGCGCCCCATGATTTCTATTCGGCCATCGCCGTCGCGATCCTCAAAAGTGAGCGGAACCGAAGTGGAAATTTCGCGAATCAGGCCTGCGGGCTCCGCAAGGGAAACGATGTCATAGGCGTAACAGCACCAGGCGCCACGGGCCGCGGTCTCCAGAACGACGTCGGGCTGTTCGTCGCCATCCAAGTCGCGGCCGGTGGCGGGGTTGATCTCAGCGCTGTTGCCGAAGGCTTCGTACACGATAGCGCCATCGGCGCTCATGACGGCGGCGCGGCACTGCTTGTCGGGGTCGTCCGAATCGGTCGGAGCCACGATGACATGAAAACCGCTTCCAATCTCTCTTTGCTCCTCTCCCTTTCCCCCGGAACAGCCGCGCTCGGCGGCGAAGGCGGGCACTGCCGAAATTGAGAGCAGGAGAATGACGGTGACAGCAAAATGATTCATGGGATTCTATTCAGCATAGCAAACGTGTGCCCACGCTGGTTCACTGATCTTCACATCCCGTCGTAGTTCGGCCCACCGCCGCCTTCGGGCGGAACCCAGGTGATGATTTCGTAGGGATCCATGATGTCGCAGGTCTT
>CAYRII010000027.1:0-17820 GCA_964424245.1 uncultured Terriglobales bacterium
GGCGCAGCGAAGGCGGCCGTGGCGCTCCGGGTACGGCGCAGGAGGAGAGCACGGCGGCCGCCAACAGCGCCAGCGCGGTGAGCAGGGCCTTCATGAGAGCGATACAGGGTAGCAGATGCCCGAAGTTTCAGGCCCGCGCGGGTTTTCCGGGGCGCAACCTCCGCTCTAAAGGATGTAGCGCGAGAGGTCCTGGTCCTTGACGATATCGGCCAGCATCTTTTTCACGTACGCCGGATCCACGGTAAACTCTTTTTCCTTCATCTCGGGCGCGTTGAAGCTGATCTCGTCGAGCACGCGCTCCATAATGGTGTGCAGGCGGCGGGCGCCGATGTTTTCCGTGTTCTCATTGACGCGGAAGGCGAAGTGCGCGATCTCGTCCAGGGCCTCGCGCGTGAACTCGAGCTTGAGTCCTTCCGTTTCCAGCAGCGCCGTGTACTGCTTGACCAGCGACGACTTGGGTTCAGTGAGGATCTTGATGAAGTCCTCAATGGTGAGCGACTTCAGCTCCACCCGAATGGGGAAACGCCCCTGCAGCTCGGGGATGAGGTCGCTGGGCTTGGAGACGTGGAAGGCGCCGGCCGCGATGAACAGGATGTGGTCGGTGCGAACCATGCCGTAGCGCGTGTTGACGGTGGTGCCCTCGACGATGGGCAGAATATCGCGCTGCACGCCCTCGCGGGAGATGTCGGGGCCGTGGCCGCTTTCGCGGCCGGCGATCTTGTCAATCTCGTCGAGGAAGACGATGCCCGACTGCTCCACGCGCTGCAGCGCGATGCGTTGCACCTGCTCCATGTCCACCAGGCGCTGCTCCTCTTCCTGGATGAGATAGTCCATGGCCTCGCTCACCTTCATCTTGCGCTTTTTGGTGCGCTGGCCAAAGATGTTGGGCAGCATGTCCTTGATGTTGATGTCCATCTCCTCCACGCCCTGGTTGGAGATGATTTCAAATGCGGGGATGGATTTTTCGCGCACGTCGAGCTCCACCACGCGCTCGTCGAGCTGGCTCTCGCGGAGCTGCTGGCGAAGCTTTTCGCGGGTGCGCGACCAAGAGTCGGCCGGGGGCTCAGCCCCGGTGGGGGTGAAACCGGCGGAGGCTGCGGGGAGCAAGAGATCGAGCAGGCGCTCCTCGGCGTTGAGCTCGGCCTTGCCGGCGATGTCTTCGAGCTTTTCGCTGCGCACCATGTCAATGGCAATCTCCACCAGGTCGCGCACCATGGACTCGACGTCGCGGCCCACGTAGCCCACCTCGGTGAACTTCGAGGCTTCAACTTTGAGGAAGGGCGAGCTGGCCAGCCGCGCCAGGCGCCGCGCGATCTCGGTCTTGCCCACGCCCGTGGGGCCGATCATGATGATGTTCTTGGGCATGATCTCCTCGGAGAGCTCCGAGGGCAGCTTCTGGCGGCGCATGCGGTTGCGCAGGGCGATGGCCACGGCGCGCTTGGCAGGATGCTGGCCCACCACGTGCTTGTCCAGCTCGGCGACAATCTCGCGCGGCGTCAGCTCATCCAGCCCGACGTGTTCTTCTTCGGCAGCTCCGGGAAGATAAATGGCCACGCTTTACAGCTCCTCGAGTGTGATGCGGTCGTTGGTATAGATGCAGATGCGGGCGGCGAGCTTCATGGCCTCTTCGGCGATGCTGCGGGCGGGTAGCTGGGTGTGCTCGAAGAGAGCGCGCGCGGCGGAGAGCGCATACGGCCCGCCGGAGCCGATGGCGGCGATGCCTTCGTCAGGCTCGATGATGTCGCCCTGGCCGCTGATGAGGAAGGTCTGCTTCTGGTCGCACACCAGGAGCAGCGCCTCCAGGTGGCGCAGGATTTTGTCGGTGCGCCAATCCTTGGCCAGCTCGACGGCCGCCCGGCCCAGGTTGCCGTTGTATTGCTCGAGCTTGGTTTCGAAACGGCTGAAGAGCGAAAACGCATCGGCGGTGGAACCGGCAAAGCCGGCGAGGATCTTGTCCTGGTAGAGGCGGCGGATCTTTTTGGCGGAATGCTTGACCACGCCGTTGCCCAGGGTGACCTGCCCGTCGGCGGCCATAATCACTTTGCCGTCGCGGCGCACACAGAGCACCGTAGTGGAGCGCACTTGTGGAGCAGTGTTCATGGGAGCAAAACTTGATTATAGCAGTGGGGCACGGAGGGGCGGCTGGGGCGGAGCGGGTCCGCTAGCCGCCCTGGGCGTCGTTGGTGAGCGAGGTTTCGAGGGCGTCGAGCTGGTGCGTGAGGTCGTCCACACGCGACTGCAGCAGGTTGCGGACGGAAAGAATTCCCAGCAATTTGCCGTTGGTATCGGTGATGGGCAGGTGGCGAATGTGGCGGTCCACCATGACCTCCAGGGCCTCGCCGGCGGAAGTTTCAATGGTGGCCATTTCAACGGGAGTGGTCATGAGCTCGCGCACCGCGACTTGGGCGGGATCCTTGCCGCTCAGGGCCTGCTTGCGCAGCACGTCACGCTCGGTGAAGATTCCGGCGACCAGGCCGTTGTGGTCCACCACAGCCACAGCGCCCACGCGCAGGTCCAGCATGGTCTGAATGGCTTCTGCAACGGTTGACTCCGGGCCCACTTTGGCCGGAGTCTCGTCGCAAAGTTCGAGGATGTTCATGGCTCACCCCCTCTTTGAAGGCTGCATTATGACCCTCCAGCGGGCCGTGTCAAGTGCCGCAGGGCGGAAAAGGGGCAGCCCGGTATCGAAATGGCTCTGCGCTACAATCGCTCTTCCGTGACCGAGGCTTCCCGCTGGCGCGTACTTGCCGTGCTTTCCCTGGCCGAGCTGCTGGCCATGTCGCTCTGGTTTACGGGAACGGCGGTGCTCCCGCAACTGGCCCGCGAATGGAATCGCGGCCTGGAGTTTGCCGGCTGGCTCACCATTGCGGTGCAGTTTGGGTTCGTGGCCGGCGCGCTGATTTCAGCCACGTTGAACCTGGCAGACGTGCTGCACGCGCCGCGTTTCTTCGCCCTATCCAGCCTGGGGGCGGCAGCGGCCAACGTCGGGTTTGCCATGGTGGCTGACCGCCACATTCTTGCCGCCATCCTGCTGCGCTTTCTGACGGGAATGTTCCTGGCCGGAGTCTATCCCACCGGAATGAAGATTCTGGCGGGATGGTTTCGCGAGGGGCGCGGCCTGGCGCTGGGCGTTATGGTAGGAGCACTCACGGTGGGAACCGCGCTGCCTCACGGGGTGAACGCCGCCGGAGTTTTGGCGCAATTTTCCTGGCGGGCCGTGGTAGTGGCCAGCTCGGGATTCGCCCTCCTGGCCGCGGCACTGGTGCCGCTGTGGGTGCGGGAGGGGCCGTTTGCGGCGCCTCAACCCCCGTTCCGCCTGGCGCAGGTGGGTGAGGTGTTTCGCAACCGCAAGCTGGCGCTGGCCAATCTGGGTTACCTGGGCCACATGTGGGAGCTCTATGCCATGTGGGCCTGGGTGGCGGTGATGCTGGGGGCCTCGCGCGGCGGAGGGCCGCAGGCAGGCGTATCCCTGGGTGCGTTTTTGGCCATCGCGCTGGGTGCAGTGGGTTGTGTGTGGGCAGGCCGGGCGGCCGACCGGGGTAAAGCAGAAACTCACAGCCGCGTAGCGTTGCGCGCTCGAGTAACCATTGCGGCCATGGCAGCCAGCGGCGCCTGCTGTTTGCTGGCCGCGCTCGTGTTCGAGCACTACGCCTTGCTGCCGGCGGTGATGCTGGTTTGGGGAGTGGCCATTGTGGCCGACTCGGCGCAGTTCTCCGCCATCGTCAGCGAAGTCAGCGATCCCAGCTACGTGGGCACGGCCCTGACTACGCAGGTGGCGCTGGGATTCCTGCTGACCACGCTTTCCATCCACGTGGCGGCCAGGCTGGGCGGGACGCTGGGCTGGCGCTGGGCGGCGCTCAACATGGCGCTGGGGCCGGCGCTGGGGATTCTGGCCATGCTGCCGCTGGCGCGGCGACCGTAGCGAACTATTCGCCGGTTCGCAACAACCGTTCGAGGGTCACCGCCGGGCAGACGTTTTGCCGGATATAGTCCATCAGATTGATCCCCACGCGACGCACCTGCTTCTCCACCACAGGGTCCAGGCAGCGCCCCTCGCTGTCAAACACTTTCTGGACATTGGCCACGGAGATGGGCAGAGGCAACACCATGGCGCCGATGTGGGAACACACGCTGCGCAACTGTTCCAGCGACTTGATGGCCCCGATGGCTCCCGCCGCCACCCCCAACAGGGCGACCGGCTTGCCGGCCAGGACCGAAGGAAATCCCAGGTTTTCGATGAGCAGCTTCATCACGCTGCTGAAGCTGCCGTGGTACTCCGGCGTCGCCAGCACGACTCCGGTGGCATCGCGCACTTCCGCCTGCAACGCTTCGGTGGCGGCGGCGTGCCGGGCGCTTCCGGGCAAGGGCAATTCCCACGCCAACGGGTCAATGACCCGCACGCGAACGTCGGCATGCTTTTTCAACTCGTCCAACACCAGGGCAGAAGCCTTCGCGGTGTAATTGCCGGGACGAACACTGCCATTCATCACCACGATGTTGATTCCTTTCACGGCACTCTCCATCGAATCACCTCACATGGCTACTCGCTCTTGTAGACCTGCCCGTTTTTCATTACGAACCGCACGCGCTCCAGCTCGCCGATGTCCTCCAGCGGATTGCCCTCGACGGCGATGATATCGGCATAGGCGCCGGGGGCGAGAACGCCGATTTTCCCTTCCATGCCCAGCATCTCGGCGGCGCGCGTGGTGGCGGAACGGATGGCCTCGGCGGGCGACATGCCGAACTCCACCATGTGCGCGAACTCCTGGGCCATGGCGTCCGTCCAGGGAAAGCCGCCGGCGTCGGTGCCGAAGGCAATCTTGACTCCCGCCTTCATGGCTTTCTGGAACGAGGGGCCGTGTACGGCGACGCGCTTGCGGTCCAGACGGCCCTGAGGCGTATTCTCCGGCTCCCAGTAGTAGTAGTAGGGCGAGAAAGTGGGGACGTACCACGTGCCCTGGCGGACCATCTGCTCGATGGCGGCGGCGTCGAGTTCGAGGCCGTGCTCGATGGAGTCGCAGCCGCCGTCCAGGGCGCGATGCAGGCCTTCGCCGTTATAGGCGTGGCAGGCCACTTTGCGCCCCCAGCCGTGCACCTCATGCACGATGGCGCGGATCTCCTCGAGCGTCAAGGTCGGCTGTGAGACCAGGTTGCCCGAGTCGTCCACCCAGGAGCGGTGCGTCATGTAGACCTTGATCCAGTCGGCGCCGTGGTTCATCTGTTCGCGCGCCGCCTTGCGCGCCTCCACCGGCCCGTCGATGATTTGCACGCCCTTGGGGACGGTGATCTCCGGGGCGTAGCCACGCAAGAGATACCCGCCGGTGGTGGAGATGCCGCGCGTGGTGGTGACGATGCGCGGCCCCGGGATGTAACCCTGGTCCACGGCCTGCTGAATGCCCACGTCGCCGTAGCCTGCGCCTTCGGTTTCGACGTCACGAATGGTGGTGAAGCCCTGCTCCAACGCGCGGCGGGCGGAGACGGTGGCGCGCGCGGCGCGGAAGGCCAGGCCGTGCTTCAGCAATTGCACGTCATAGCCGCCTTCCTCGGGCCGCTCGCCCTGGAGGAAGAGGTGGGTATGAGTGTCAATAAGACCCGGCAGGACGGTGGCGCGAGAGAGGTCCAGGAACTCGGCACGCGGAGGGATGATCACCGTGGCGGCGTCGCCCACTTCGGCGATGCGGTCGCCGCGCACCAGGATCACCTGGTTGCGGCGGGGCGGTCCCGAGGTGCCGTCCAAAAGTACTCCGGTGCGGACGGCGGTGACCGGAACCGGCGGGGCGGGCGCAGCTTTGATCTCCGCCTGTGAGGCGGCCGTGAGCGGCAGAAACAGTTGGGCCAGCGCAAAAACGGTCACGAGTGGGCGCACAATTTCCTCCCTTCCCCGGCAGGGGAGCTACCAGAAATACGCCCCGAAGATGGAAATTGCAAAGCGGATGTGGCCGGCAGGCAGTGACTCGGCATCCATGAGATAATCAGAATTCATCCTATGTTGAGGCAGCTAACCATGTGGTTGTTGCAAAGTTCGCTGGCCATGTCCCTATTGCTGTGCCTGGGCTGCACGGCGCAATCGGCCAGCAGCGACGTGGACCGGCGCATCGAGCGGCAAGTCCGCGCCTACTTCAAGCTTCCCGCCACGGTCAAAGTCAAAGTGGGCGAGCGCAAACCCAGTGAGTTTCCCGATTTTGAGACGGTGGCCATCACGCTCTCCGATGAATCGCGCTCCAACTCCGTGGACTTCCTGATTTCCAAGGACAACAACACGCTCTACCGCATGACCAAGCTCGACATCAGCAAGGACCCCTTTGCCGAGACCATGAAGAAAATCGACACCCGCGGACGGCCGGTTCGGGGAGCGAAGGATGCCAAGGTGGAGATCGTCATTTACGACGACATCCAGTGTCCCTACTGCGCGCGCCTGCACCGCACCTTGTTCAAGGACCTGATGAACACGTACGGCGACCGCGTCCGGGTGATCTACAAAGACTACCCGATTCCGCAGATTCATCCCTGGGCGGTTCGCGGTTCCATCGGCGCCAATTGCCTAGCAGAGCAGAGCCATGACGCGTACTGGGATTTTTCCGACTACGCCCATCTGAACCAGCATGAAATCACCGGCGAGAAGCGCCCGGTGCCCGAACAAATGGCGACGCTGGATCAGAAGGTGATGGAGTATGGGGCCAGACACAGCGTGGATGCCGCACGCCTGAAGGCCTGCCTGGACAAAGGCGACGACGCGGCCGTTCGTGCGTCCATAGAGGAAGGCGACGCCCTGGGAGTAAACTCCACGCCCACGCTGTTCATCAACGGGGAAAGAGTGGATGGAGCCATCCCGGGCGATGAGCTGCGCGCCGTGTTGAATCGCTCGTTGCTCGATGCCGGGCAGCAGGCTCCCGCAGCGGTTGCCAAGGAGTCGCCGCCGGCTTCGGGCCCATCTTCCGAAAAGGTTGCGCCGAGCAACTGATGCACCCGCCCTGCTTTCTTATCCAGGAGACACGGTGCGGCGGCGGCGCGCGTCCGCGACGGTCCGACGGGGCGGACGCAAGCAGTAGAAGTTCCAGTGAAGGGTAAGGAGCGATCTTTGAGACGCAATTCTGCAACCCATACAACTACCGCGCTGGCGCTGGGGGCCCTGGTGGGCCTGTCATTGCTGGCCGGCTGCAAGAGCAAGGACGAGGCCGGCGAGGCCGCGGCTCGCGTCAACGGGCGCAAAATCCTGCGTTCCGAAGTGGACAAATACTATCTGAACCAGACCACCGGGGCGCCGCAACAGCCTACGGGAGAACAGGCGACCAGCCTGCGCCTGAGCATCCTGCGCGACCTGATCGACCAGGAAATCATGATGCAGCGCGCGGAGAAGCTGGGCCTGCTGGCCACCGATGCCGAGGTGGACGCCAAGGTCACCGAGTTCAAAGCGCCCTACACGCAGGAGGAATTCGAGAAGCGGCTCAAGGAACGCAACATCACGCGGGACGACCTGCGACGTGACCTGCGCCGCAACCTGACTATCCAGAAGGTGCTGAACAAGGAGATTTCGTCCAAGATCACGATCTCCGACGCCGACGTGACCGCCTACTGGGAGGAGCACAAGTCCGAGTTCAACCTGATCGAGCCGCGCTACCATCTGGCGCAAATCCTGGTGACCACGCAACCCAATCCCCAGGTACGAAACTTGAAGAACTCCAAGGCGCAGAGCGAAGCGGAAGCGAAGAAGAAGATCCAGGAGATCATGAACCGGCTGGAAAGCGGAGAAGACTTCGCCACCGTGGCCATGAACTACTCCGAGGACCCGCAGACAGCGGGCAACGGCGGCGACCTGGGCTTTGCGCCGGAATCGTCGCTGCGCACGGGCGAGGAGCCGGCCACGCGCGACGCGGTGCTGCGCCTGAAGCCGGGCGAAGTTTCCAGCATCATCTCCATCGCCAACCCGCGCACGCGGCAGGCGTGGGGCTACCGCATCATCAAGCTGCTGGCCAAGGAGCCGGCGGGACAGCGCGAGCTCGGCGACCCCCGCGTGCAGCAGATCATTCGCGAGCAGTTGCGCGAGCGGCGGGAACAGCTTCTGAAGGCCGCCTACTACGAGACGGTGCGCAACGAGGCGCGGGTGGAGAACTATCTGGCTGAGGAGATCCTGGGCAGTCCCGGGGAGAAGTAGGGCGATCCGCAGCTAGTCGACGATAGCCAGCACGTCCCCGGCGTTCACCGCCGCGCCCTCTGCGACCAAAATTTTCTGCACGACGCCTGCCTTGGGGCTCTTGAGCTCGTTCTGCATCTTCATGGCTTCCACCACGAGGATGCCCTGCCCCGCATCGACGGTGGAGTTTTTCGCGGCGAGCACGCGGACGACCTTGCCGGGCATGGGAGCAATGAGCTTGCGAGGCCCGTCCTGGGTCCCGGCAGCGGCGCGGCGGCCGCGGAAGGAGCGGGGGTCACGCACCTCGGCGCGGAAACGCTCCTCGGCCAGCACCAGGTGGAGCTCGGAGCCGGCAAACTCGCGCTTGATCTCGAAGGAATGGCCCTCGACCAGGAGCGACAGGATGTCGCGTTCGGGGAAGATGGCATCGAGCGCGATCTCGCGGTGGCCGTCCAGCCGGCAGAGCAGCCGTCCGTCCTGGCGCACCAGTTCCACGCGAAACTGCCTGCCCTCAATCTGCACGTCGTAGATCATCCGAAAAAGTCCTGTAACGCTTCGCGACGCGCCGCTTTTTTCCACGAGGACGGCCGAGGCGACAGGGATGGCCCTGCGCCGTTCGAACCCGCCGTGGGCACGGCTACCGGTACGGCGCCTGCGACCCCCGCGGCAAAGACCGCAGCGGCGATGGCGGTCATTTCCGCCAGCTCGAATTCACCTGAGGCGGCAAGAGAAACCCCGGCTGCGCCGACCTGGGAGGCCAGGAGGCGGTCGAGGAACCCGGTATCGAGATTTCCCGCCACGAAGTCCGGATGGCGCACGATACGGCGGAAGAGCGGGACATTGGTCTTGATGCCGCCCACAAAGTACTCTTCCAGCGCCCGTTCCAGGCGCGCCAATGCCTCGCCGCGCGTGGGTGCGTGGACCACGAGCTTGGAAAGCAGCGGATCGTACTCCAGCGGCACGGTCCACCCTTCGTAAATGCCCGAGTCCTCGCGAATGCCCGGCCCCGAGGGTGTGAGCAGGCGCGTGATGGTCCCCGGCGAAGGGAAGAAGTTGTTGTCCGGATCCTCGGCGTAGATGCGGCACTCGATGGCGTGACCGCGCAGGCGAACCTCTTCCTGCCGGAAGGGGAGCTTCTCGCCCGCGGCGATGCGCACCTGCAGCTGCACCAGGTCGAGGCCTGTAACCATCTCGGTGACGGGGTGTTCCACCTGCAGCCGCGTGTTCATTTCCAGAAAGTAAAAGTTGCGCTCCCCGTCCACCAGGAACTCGACCGTGCCCGCGTTGGTGTATCCGGCGGCGCAGGCCACACGCACGGCCGCCTCCCCCATCTTGCGGCGCAATTCGTCGTCCAACAGGGGCGAAGGCGCTTCCTCCAGCACCTTCTGGTGCCGGCGCTGCAGCGAGCACTCGCGCTCGCCGAGGTGCACCAGGTTGCCCTGCTCGTCTCCGAGCACCTGGATTTCCACATGCCGGGGGTGGGCCAGCAGTTTTTCCAGGTACAGCTCGCCGTCGCCAAAAGCACGCAGCGCCTCGCTGTGCGCCGCCTCAAAGGCGGACGCCAGATGAGCGGAGGAGTCCACGCGGCGCATGCCTTTGCCGCCTCCTCCGGCCGCAGCTTTGAGCAGCACCGGGTAGCCCAAATCGCGAGCTGCGCGCTGGGCCTCATCCGGCGAGGCCAGGGCAGGCGTCCCGGGAACCAGGGGGACACCGGCCAGGCGCAGGGCCTGACGAGCGCGCGTCTTGGAGCCCATCAGCTCCATGGCTGCCGCCGATGGCCCGATAAACTTCAGGCCCGCTTCGGTAACCGCCCGGGCGAAATGAGCGTTCTCGGAGAGAAAACCGTACCCGGGATGGACGGCGTCGGCCCCAGAGCGGCGCGCCGCGTCGAGCAGTTTCTCGATCACGAGGTAGGACTCTGCGGCGGGAGCAGGCCCGATGGGGTAGGCCTCCCCGGCTTTGCGCACGTGCAGCGCCGCACGGTCCACGTCGGAGTAAACCGCGACCGAGGGAATGCCCAGCTCGCGGCAGGCGCGTAGAACGCGCACCGCGATTTCGCCTCGGTTGGCCACCAGGATCTTTTGAAACATTCTCGGGCTCCACCCGCGCCGCTCCGGGCAGCGGGGAATGATGATTCTAACGGAGGATCGAAACGAGTGCCGGTCGGCAGCCGCACGCTCAAGCAGTTGGGCCTCTCCGCATGGAGAGGCCCCGCCTTCGGTGGAGATGATGGGGAAAGTAACTACTGGTCCATGACGATGCCGGCAGGCCGCTTGGCGGCTTCTTCAGCTTTGCGCTTCTTGGTTGCCATGGTCTTTTCCACCATGGCGTCAGCCATCTTCAGCAGTTCCCCGCGAGCCGCTTCGTCCCCGCACTGCAGGTCGGCCTTTTCGCGATACATCAGGTTGAGGTAGGCCATGGCATCGTCGTAGTCGGGGCGCAGTTCCAGGGCCTTGGTGAGCATTTCGATGCCTTCTTCGTACTTGGCCTGATTCAGTTGCAAAAGTTCGGCGCAGACCTTCTGGTCCTTGAGGGGTTCATCCGGTCGCAGGCCGAGGCCCGCGCGTTTCTCCATGCGGGGCTGGTACGTCTGGCTCCAGTCAATGACGGCGATGGAATAATAGGTTTCGGGGTCGTTGGGATCCACGTTCATCACCCTGCGGTGATACACCTTGGCCTCGTCGAATTTCTTCATATTGAAGTACAGGGAAGCCAGACCCTTGAGGCTGGTGATGTCGTTGGGATCCTGTTCCAGCACCTTCTCGTATTGCTCAATGGCGAGGTTGGCCGTGCGCAGGTTCTCCTCGCTCTCCACGCCGGGGATGAACTGCTGGGCGTAGGCCACGGCCAGATAGAGCTTGGCGTTCTTGAGCGTGGGATCGAGCTGCACCGCTTCCTTGAACTTCTCGATCGCCTCCTCGTAGCGCGCGCCCTTGTACGCCTGAACGCCCTTGTTCAAACGGTCGCGCGCCTTAAGCTTGTTGCAGCCTGCCAGATTGAGCATGACGGCAGCCACCACGGCCAGCAGCACGACATTCTTCCATCGGTTCATGCGGCTTTTTCTCCCTTGCCGGTTCTCTGAAATTCGCCCGCCACCGGTTTATTGTCCGGCTTCGATCTTGGCGGTGATCAGGCCGACCTTTTCCACTCCGGCGGAGTGGGCAATGTCGATGACCTGGGCCACCTCGGCGAACTCAATCTCATCCTCGCCTTTGACAAACATCACGCGCTCGGCGCGCGTCTTGTAGATGTCCTCCAGCCGCTGCTTCAAAGTCTCCCAGGTCACATCGTCCTGGTTGATCTTGAGATTGGAGCGGTTCGCGCCCGGAGCATGGATCACTTGCACGACGATGGTTCGGTCGAGGGGTTCGGTCTGCTTGGCATTGGGCGGTGGCGGTTGCGGAACCAGCGCGTCCAGGCCCTTGGGCGTGAGGGGCGTGATGACCATGAAGATCACCAGCAGCACCAGAAGCACGTCAATCAGGGGCGTAATGTTGATGTCGGATTTGGGGCCGGTCTTATCCCCCGATACCATTGCCATACGTCATCTCCTCGACACGCCGCGTTACGGCTGCCCGCCGCTTGGGGCCGCTCCCGATGGAGGCGGCGGAACGCCCTTCTGCTGCCGCTGCTCGGTCAGCAGGCCAAGCTGGTCCACGCCGGCCGCACGCACGTTGTCCACGATCTCGACCACCCGCCCGTAGCGGGCGCGGGCGTCGGCGCGCACATAGACGCGCTTGTCCATGCGGTTGGCAATTTTGTCCTTAATGCGCTGCGTGAGCTCCTCGGGCTCGATGCGCTCGGTGCCCAGGAACGTCTTGCCGTCGCGCATGATGGCTACCAGCAAAGCATCTTCCTTGTCGGCGTCGGGCATCTGGGTGGGATTGTCCGTCTTGGCCAGATCCACGCTCACGCCTTTCTGCAGCATGGGCGTGATCACCATGAAGATGATCAACAGCACGAGCATCACGTCCGCCATGGGCGTGACGTTAATCTCCGAGTTGATGGTCATCTTGCGTTTTGCGATTGCCATGGTCTTTCTCTCCTGCGCCCCGCGCTACGACCGGCGCGCGGCGCCCCGGCGCTTCAGGAAGTAATCAATCAGCTCGCTGGAGGAGTTGTCCATCTCCACGTCAAAGGCCTCCACCTTGCTGCTGAAGTAGTTGTACATCATGACCGCGGGGATGGCGACGAACAGGCCGATGGCGGTGGCCACCAGGGCCTCGGAAATGCCGCCCGCGACCGCGCCCAACCCGGTCGCCTTCTGCTCGGAAATCTGCTTAAAGGCGTTCAGGATGCCCACCACAGTACCCAGCAGCCCAATGAAGGGAGCGGTGGCGCCGATGGTAGCCAGACCACCCAAGCCCCGCTTCAGCTCGGCGTGCACGATGGCTTCGGCGCGCTCCAGCGCCCGCTTCGAGGCCTCAATTTCCTCACCCGGGATGTCCGAGGACTCCTGGTGGGCGCGGAACTCCTGCAGACCCGCGGTTACGACCTTGGCCAAGTGGCTCTTCTTGTTGCGCTCCGCCACGCGAATGGCTTCATCCAGCTTGCCTTCGCGCAGGGCGCCCGCCACCTGGGGAGCAAAAGTACGGGATTGCTTGCGAGCCGCACTGAAGGCGATGTAGCGGTCGATCATCACGCCAATGGACCAGGCCGATTGGATGAACAGGATGACCACCACGGCCTTCGCCAGGATGCCCATCTGGTTCCAGAGCGAAATCGGGTCCCATCCGATTTGCCCGCCTTCCTGGAACATCCACAGGCCAAGGGCGGAGACACCGTTGAGTACGCTGCTTGTAATCATTGTCATTGCCATAAGGTTATTGATCCTCTCCTCGTTGAACAATTCGCCGTGCAAAAATTTCAGAAGCCGTTACTGCCCCTGCATCCGGCCCGCGTCGGACTGCAGGCCGAACCTCGCGGCCGGGGCTACCCGCCCGCCAGATTGAAGTTCACCGTGATCTGCGTCTCTACTTCCACGGGTTCACCGTTCAGCAGATAGGGACGATAGCGCCATTGCTTCACGGTCTCCAGCGCCGACTGCGTGAGCATCGGATGTCCGCTGACCACGCGCAGGTTTTCGATGGACCCGCTCTTGCTGATTATCGCCTGCAGCACCACACTTCCCTGCACGCGCGCCATGCGCGCCATAGGCGGATAGAGCGGCTTGGGCTGGCTGATGGCCAAACCCGAAACCACGCCCTGCGACACGCGCACGCGCTGCGGTGCCACCCTGGGTACAGCCAGCGGGGTGGAACTGATGATGCCTCCCAGCACGCCGCCCATCTGACCTCCGGGCACGCCGCCGGGAACGCCACCCACAACGCCGCTCATCGCCGAGACCGGAGGCGGCGCTTCTTCTTCCGTAATCATCTTGACTTTCTCGGGAATCTTGGAGGGCTGGCGCAACTGGCCGTCGATGATTTCCGTCCGGATTACCTTGACCACCTCAACCGGAGCAGCCGCGGGCGGAGGCGGCGGGGGCGGGGGTGGCGGCGCCACCAGGAAGGTCATCAACTGCTGCCTGGGCAGCGCCTCCGTGTAAATCAACGGAACCAGAATCATCAACCCGATCAGGAAAAATTGCAGCACAAACGAGAGCGCCGTCGTCCAGCCGCGTTTGGTCTTAAAGCGATTGGTCGATTCGATCAGGCTGTCTTCGAACATGGTCTTAACTCCCTGCCCGGTTCAATCCTTCACCCGCTTAGACACCGCCCACCTTCCGACCGGTCCGGGGCCGCGGGGACCCTCGCCCGGGGTGGGCGCATAGTTTACGCCTTTGCGCGCATTTTTTCCCGTTTGCCGGATTCCGCCGAAGCTGGCACGGGTCCACGTCCCTCGCGGGCCAAACGCCACTCCTGGAAACCAACCACCAGCGGCGCTGCTATGGCGAAGGACGAATAGGTTCCTACCAGAATGCCGACCACCAAAGCAAAGGAAAATGCGCTGAGTACCTCTCCCCCGAAGAGATACAAGGATAACACCGTCAGGAATGTAAGTCCCGACGTCAACACCGTCCGGGACAGGGTCTGGTTAATGCTGCGGTTGACGATCTCCGCAAAAGGCACGCGGCGCATCAGTTTCAGGTTCTCGCGCACGCGATCAAAGATGACGATCGTGTCGTTCATCGAGTAGCCCACCAGGGTCAGGATGGCGGCAATCACAGTAAGCGAAATCTCCACTCCCAGCAGCGAAAACGCCCCTACGGTGACGAGGACGTCGTGGAAGACGGCCGCGACCGCCGCCACGCCGTAGATGGCTTCGAAGCGAAAGGCGATGTAAACCAGCATCCCAGCCAGCGAATACAGCGTGGCCAACAGAGCCTGCCGGCGGAGCTGAGCGCCCACCTGGGCGCCCACAATCTCCACATTGCGCACGGCGAAATCCGAGAGGTAGAAGTCCTGCTCCAGGGCCGCCTGAACCGCTGGATCCACAACGCCCTTCAATTCCTCCAGAGACGGCAGAACGCCGCCTCGGGTAACGTCGCGCAGTTGGGTGATGGCGGTGGCCACTTCCTGGTAGCGCTCGCCGGCGTCACTGCCGGCGCGCAGCGGATCACGCTCCAGGAGGCGTTCCCGGAGGGCGCGGGCGCTGGTGTTGTTCAGGTCCAGCTTGCCGGCGGGGGCCGCCGATCCCAGGGCGGCCAGGATGGCGACCTTGCCCCGATCCAGCGCTTCGTCGCTTTCTCCCTGTTGCTCCAGCGCGATGATGACTTCGTTGTTGCCGGGAGCACCATAGCGCTGGATACGGGCGTTGCTCAGCCCCGCGCTGCCCATGGCTGAGCGGATCTTGTTTTCGTCGGGCGCGTGGGTAAACTTGACGTACACCAGCGTCCCTCCCTTGAAGTCCACGCCCAGAGGAATACCCTTCCCGAAAAAGATGGAGCCCAGCCCGGCCGCCAGAAGCAGCAGGGAGCCGGCGATGAAGTACCACTTCTTGCCCAGGAAGTCGAAGTTCGCGTTGCGAAACAGTTCCACTTGTCGGATCCAGCCTCTCCAGAACTCTTGGGAACGCGGCGCGCGCTTCGCGCCGGCGCCGGTGCTAAATGCTCAACGCTTCCCCGCGCGCCTTGCGCATCAGGATGGCGTCAAAGATCACCCGCGAGACGAATACCGCGGTAAACAGGTTGGCCAGCAGGCCAAAGGTAAGGGTTACGGCAAACCCGCGCACCGGCCCGGTGCCGAACATGAACAGGATGGCGGCCGAGACGATGGTGGTTACGTGCGTGTCTACGATGGTCAGCCAGGCGCGCGCAAATCCCTGCTCCACCGCCGATGGGGGCGTCTTCCCTTCGCGCAATTCCTCGCGAATGCGCTCGAAGATGAGGACGTTGGAGTCCACACCCATGCCAATGGTCAGGATCACTCCGGCGATGCCGGGCAACGTCAGCGTTGCTCCACTGAGACCCAAAAAACCCAGCAGGATCAACAAGTTTAGCAGCAATCCGACGTTGGCGTTGATGCCGGCGCCGTGGTAGTAGGCCAGCATGAAGAACATGACGGCCACCAGTCCGATGATGGCTGCTGTAATGCCCTGGCGGATGGAATCGGCGCCCAGCGACGGCCCCACGGTGCGCTCTTCGCGGTACTGAATGCTGGCCGGCAACGCACCCGAGCGCAGCACCATGGAGAGATCCTGCGCCTGCTGTTCGGTAAACGCTCCCGTGATGCGGCCCTCGTCGCGGATCTGCTCCTCGATGCGCGCCACCTCGATGACCCGGTTATCCAGTATGACGGCCAGGTTATCGCCCACGTGAGAACCGGTAAAAGCCGCGAAGCGGCGGCCTCCTTCGCCAGTGAGCACAAAGCGCACGGCGGGACGCCCGCTCTCGTCGCGCGTGGGCTCGGCGCGGCGCAGGTCGCGGCCGGCTACCGCGGAGCTGCGCGAAATCAGGTACCACTCTTCCAGGGAACTGCCGGAGCCGCGGTTGGCGATGGTCTTGCCGCGCAGCAGGACGGCATCCGGCGGCAGCAGGCCGCCATTGGCGCGGATGGCCTCCACTTCGCTCGCGTAGGGGCCGCCCAGCGCCTGTCGGATCTCCAGCATGGCGGTGGACTGCATGATTTCCTTGACGCGGGCGGGATCATCCACGCCGGGCAACTGCACCAGGATCTGGAACTGGCCCAGGCCGTGTTCCTGGATGACGGGTTCGGTCACGCCCAAAGAGTCCACACGGTTGCGGATGGTCTCGATGGCCTGGCGAACGGCGCCTTCCTTCAACTCGGCCAGCGGCTGGGGGCGCATGGTGAGCGTCCAGCTGTTTTCCGCGCCGGAAGCCAGTTCGTATTCCAGCAGGCGCTCGGCGGCGATCGTCCTCAGATCCCCGCTGGACTCCGGCGGCACTCCCTGCAAAACGATCTTTTCCGGCTCCTTGGCGGGGTCGGGAAGGAAAATGTCGGCGTAGTTGACGCGGGCCTGGCGCAGGTCTTCGCGCAGGCGCTCCACGGCGCGTTCGCTCTCCGACTTGACGGCATCATTCACCATCACCTGCAGGATGAGGTGCGTGCCGCCTTTCAAATCCAGCCCCAGGTTGATGCGTCTCTGCAGGCTGGTTTTCAGGCCGTCGAGCGTCCATTTTTGGGGGAGGCCCACAATCCCAAAAAGAAAGAACGCCAGCACCGCGGCGATGAAAAGGGTCTTGCTTGTGAGGTTTTTCTTCATGGAGCGAACTGTGCGCCGGCTAGCGCGCGGCCATGGCCGCTACCGGCCTTACTTTTGACCCTTCTCCTCTCCCCCGGCTACGGAAACCACGGCGGATTTGGCGATTTCCAGCTTCAAGTTGTCCGGCGGAACGCGCAAGTGAATGGAATCTTCGCGCAACCCGATGATGGTGCCGCGAATTCCCCCGCTGGTGATCACGCGATCGCCCGTCTTCAGGTTGTTCAGCATCTCCTGCCACTTCTTTTGCCGCTTCTGCTGCGGCATGATCAGAAGAAAGTAAAATATGGCGAAAATAAAAACCAGCGGCAGCCACAGCAGGAAGCCGCCGCCTTCCCCGCTCTGCTGCTGCCACAGCGCGATCCCGAAACTGGACCAATCCATCAATATGAAAACGCTCTCCCTCAGGCGTCCCGGGACAGGATGCGCGCGTCCGGGAGCGCATGCTACGTCTGCTGGTCACCTGCGGGAAGATGTTGAACCGCTCTCCGAGGACCGGGGCTCCGAGCTCCCTGCCGGGTGTTGTCCTTCAGGGATTGGGCCTTTCTCTCGAACCTGCCTTCTCTTTGGATTCGAACCGGGGCGTTTCAGGCTGTGCGATCAGTCACCGGATAGAAATCCTGTGAGATTCTCAAGTCTTATAGAATGCCGCACAGCGCGCATTGTGTCAAGGTAGAAGGCCAGGTTGTGGATGGTGTTGAGCACCGCCGCGAGCGACTCTCCGGAAGCATACAGGTGGCGCAAGTATGCCCGCGAGTAGCGCGCGCAGACGCGGCATTGGCAGCGCGCGTCGATAGGCGCTTCGTCGCGCGCATAACGGGCGTTCTTGATGGCGAGCTTCCCCTCCGAGGTGTAAAGCAACCCGTGGCGCGCGGCGCGGGTGGGCAGCACGCAGTCCATCATGTCCACGCCCAGGGCGGCGTACCCGGCTATCTCTTCCGGAGTGCCCACGCCCATCAGGTAGCGGGGACGGTCGGCGGGCAGGTGCAGGAGCGTCTCCTCGACCATCTCGCGAGTGAGCGTGCGGG
>CAYRII010000028.1:0-17782 GCA_964424245.1 uncultured Terriglobales bacterium
TCGGTGAATATAAAGGAGCAACTTGAGGCCGCTCCGCGGCCAGGCGAAAGGCAGTGAGCCATGGAATCCAGTTTGGATCTGATTCAGGATGCGCGGCGGGCGGCGGCCCTGCTTGATCCCCTGCGCCTGCGGCTGCTGGAAGAATTGCGCGAGGCGGACTCGGCGTCGGGCCTGGCGCGGCGTCTGCGCCTGCCGCGGCAAAAGATCAACTATCACCTGCGCGAGCTGGAGAAGAAGCGCCTGGTGGAACTGGTGGGGGAGCGCCGCCGGGGCAACTGCGTGGAGCGCATGCTGCGCGCCACGGCCCACACCTATCTGATCAGCCCGGCGGCCCTGGGCTCGCTGGCTGTGGACCCGGAAAAAATCCAGGACCGCTTCTCCTCGACCTATCTGGTGGCGCTGGCCGCGCGAGCCATCCGTGAAGTGGCGGGGCTGCGCCAGCGGGCGGACCAGGCGGGGAAGCGGCTGGCAACGCTTTCGCTCGAGGCGGATGTGCGCTTCGCCTCCGCCGCAGAGCGCAACGCCTTCGCGGAAGAACTGTCCGGGCATCTGGCGCGGCTGGTGGACAAGTATCACGACGAGAAATCGCCCGGAGGCCGGCCGTTCCGCTTCTTTGTGGGCGGATATCCGGCGCCCACAAGATCACGCAAACACTGAGCCTGAACACCAGGAGGAGGCGCGATGAACGCGAAGCAATCCGGCAAAGCAAGAACGATAGAAGTCGAAATTGAACTGGACGCCACTCCGGAAGCGGTGTGGAAGGCTTTGACCGACGCCCGTGAACTGGAGAACTGGTTTCCCCTGGAAGCGCGGGTGACGCCGGACGTGGGCGGAGAAATCTGGATGTCCTGGGGTGAGCCCTGGGTGGGGAGTTCGCCGATTTCCATCTGGGAACCCAACCGGCACCTGCGCACCACCGGTTTTGCGCCCATGGCGGAAGAGGACGGCGGCGCTGCGCCGGCGGCGTCCTATGTGGACTATCAACTGGAGAGCAAGGGAGGCAAGACCATCTTGCGGCTGGTGCACTCCGGTTTCGCCGCGGGGACAGAGTGGGAGGATGAGCTGTTCGAGGGCACGCGCCGCGGCTGGAGATACGAGTTGCGCGGGCTGCGCCACTACTTGCGCTACCACCTGGGAGAACGCCGGCTGGTGGCCTGGCCGCGGACCGCCATCAAGGTATCAGCCGATGAGGCCTGGAGGCGGGTGATGGGCGCCCAAGGCTTGCTGCAAGAGGGAAACGTCTCCGGATTGCGCGATGGAGAGCGCTACCAACTGCAAGCGGTCACGGGCCAGCGCTTTGAGGGCGTGGTACTGGTGAACGATCCGCCCCTGGAGTTTGCCGGCACGGTCGAGAACATGAACCAGGCGGTGCTGGGAGTGCGGCTGAACGAGTGCAGCAGCCATGAAGCAAACAGCGGCCACGAAGCGGGCATGTTTCTTTCCACCTGGGGCGTCTCCCAGGACAAAGTGGATGCGTTCCGGGAACGCTGGCTGAAGATCTTCCGAGGGCTTTTTCCGGAGCCGTGACCGTGGCTGCCGGGCGGCATGACAATCCCGGGAAACCGGGGTATCGTGTGTGGTCATGCGCGTTGAGCGCTGAATCCGCAGTACGCAACCAATTGAGTGCTTTCGGCAACGGACTGTAAAGCATAGGGAGCGGAATCCATGAAACGCAAGTCAGGGAGCGGGGCGAAGCCACGCACCGGAGGCAAGAGCAGCAAGCAACGCGTCGTCGTGATGGTGGGGACGCGCAAGGGAGCGTTCCTGATGTGGAGCGATGGGACGCGTCGGAAGTGGCGCCTGGAGGGGCCGCACTTCCTGGGAAACATCATTCACCATCTGGTGCTCGACCCGCGCGACCGGCGCACCCTGTTGATGGCGGCCAAGACCGGCCATCTGGGTCCGACGGTGTTCCGTTCCTCCGACTGGGGCAAGACGTGGCAGGAGTCGCAGCGTCCTCCCATGTTCCCCAAGGCCGCCGAAGGCGAGACGGGGCGCGCCGTGGACCACGTCTTCTGGCTGACGCCGGGGCACCCGAGCCAGCCGGGCGTCTGGTATGCGGGCACCTCGCCGAAGGCGCTCTTCCGCTCGAAGGATGGCGGTGCTACCTGGGATGAGGTTGCTGGGTTCAATCACCATCCCATGTTTCCCAAGTGGTCGGGCGGGGTGAGCGACGGAACGCCCGACGGGCCCAAGCTGCACTCCATTCTGGTTGACCCGCGCGACCCGCGGCACCTCTATTTGGGCATGTCCGGAGGCGGAGTGTTTGAGAGCGCCGACGAAGGCAAGAGCTGGCGGCCGCTGAACCAGGGAGTGCTGGCCGACTTCCTGCCCGATAAATATCCCGAGTACGGCCAGGATCCGCACTGCGTGCAGCTCCATCCGCTCATGCCCGACCGGCTCTACCAGGAGAACCACTGTGGGGTCTATCGCCTGGACCGCCCGGGCGACGTTTGGGTGCGCATTGGAGAGAACCTGCCGAAGAAGATCGGGGACATCGGCTTCGGCATCGTGCTGCATCCGCGCGACCCGAAGACGGTGTGGGTAATTCCCATGGATGGAACCATGGTCTGGCCGCGCACATCAATCGACGGCAAGCCGGCCGTCTATCGCACGCGCAATGCAGGGCGAACGTGGGAGCGGCAGGAGCGGGGGCTGCCGCGCCAGCATGCCTGGTTCACGGTCAAGCGCCAGGCCTTTTGCGCCGATGCGCGCCACCCGGTGGGCCTGTATTTCGGCACCACCAGCGGAGAGCTTTGGATGAGCGGCAACGAGGGCGCCAGGTGGCAGCAGATTGCGGCGCACCTGCCGCACATCTACTCGGTCACAGCGGCGGTGCTTTGACCAGGTGTTCGAGCAGCCTATGCGAATCCTGATCCCCACGCCGTTGTACTCCTATACCGGAGGGAAGGCCGAGGTGGCAGCCGAGGGAGCGACGGTGGCGCACGCGCTGCGCGATCTGGACCGGCGCTATCCCGGCATCCGCTTCCGCATGGTGGACGAGCAGGACTGCGTGCGCCCCCACATGCGCATCTTCGTCAACCAGGAACTGGTGACCGATCTCGAACAGGCGCTCGCACCGAAAGACGAAGTGCAGATTATCCAGGCGCTGAGCGGGGGCTAACAAATATCGAACCCTATGGCCACCGACAGCTGGGATCCGGCGCAGTACGAGCGCTTCCGCCAGGAGCGCAGCCAGCCTTTCTACGACCTGCTGCAGCGGGTGGAGAAGCAGCCGGGGATGCGCGTGGTGGACCTGGGCTGCGGCACGGGAGACCTGACACGGGTCCTGCACGAGCATCTCGAGGCGCGGGAGACGCTGGGGCTGGACAGCTCCGCCGCCATGCTGGCGCGCGCCGCGTCTCTGGCCGGGCGAGGCGTGCGTTTTGCGCAGGGCGACATTCAGTCGTATGCGGCAGACGGCGGCTACGACCTGGTTTTCTCCAACTCGGCGCTGCACTGGATTCCGGATCACGCGTCCCTGTTTCCGCGCCTGCGGGCGGCGTTGGCCACGGGCGGCCAACTGGCGGTGCAGATGCCTGCGATGTACGGCCATCCTTCACACCAGTGTGCTGCTGCGGTCGCTGAAGAATTTCGGGCTCAACTCGGCGGATACGTCCATCGCGAGTACGTTCTCGATCCGGCAGCCTACGAGGAATTGCTCGGCCGACTGGGCTGCCAACGGGCCGAAGTCCGAGTTCACGTCTACGAGCACAAGCTGGAGTCGCGCAACGACGTGGTGGAATGGGTGAAGGGCACGCTTCTGGTTGCATACAAAGAGCGGCTGGCGCCGGAGGAGTTCGCGCGCTTCCTGGCGCACTACCGCGAATGCCTTCTGCCCCAACTGGAGGACACGCGGCCCTACGTGTACCCCTACCGGCGCATCCTGCTGTGGGCCAGGTTCTGAACCTGCTGCTATTCGATGGTGCCGTTCAGCTTGTGATTGGCCAGCCAGAAACATCCCAGGACAAAGGCGACAAAGGCGGCGGCCTCCCACTGCGCGAGTTGCGGACTGACTGCTCCGTAGGCGTGGTAGCGGAGCAGATCTGTCTGCCAGGTGATGGGATTGGCGCGCGCCAGCCAGACCACGCCTTCGGGCAGCCGATCGGCGGGATAGAACAGATTGCTGATGAACATCAGCAACAGGTACATGGCCGAGGTCGTGGTGTGGTAGGTGTTGAAGCCGCGCATCTGCAAAGAGAACCAGGAAAACAGGAAGTACCAGGCCGCGGTGCCGAGCGCCACCCACAGCATCAGCGCCGGCAGGGCCGCGAGTGCCAGATCGACCTTGAGAACGAGAATGCCCGCTGCCACGCACACAAGCGCCCCCACTACGCCGAGGGCGGCGTTAAAGAGCAATTTTCCCAGCAGCAGGTCGCGGCGCGGGAAGGGGTAGGTCAGGATCTCGTGAAAGACGCCGGACTGCAAGTCCTCAAAGAAAGCGTAAGAGGAATTCATGGCGATGCTGAACGTAACCATGCTGAGGACTCCGGCGAGGAAAAACGTCGGGTAATCGGTCCCCGTCGCGCCGAGGCCGAGCCAGCGCTCGAGGCTGGCCCCGAAGACCAGCAAATACACCACCGGCACCAACACGTCCCACAGCGGAAGGATGGGGTTGGTCAGCCGGATGCGGTATTCGCGGAAGGCGACGGCTAGGATGAACTTCATTTTTCCTCCTCCTGCTCCTGGCCGGGTGATACGGCCGCGTCGGCCTGTGAGCGGCCGTAGAGCTCGAGGAAAATCTGTTCCAGGCTGGCTCCGCGAATTTCCAGATGAGAGAGCGGCCAGCGCTCGGAGATGCGCGCCATGTTGCGAATCCATTCGTCTTCGCTGCCTTCAACGGTGAGGTGGAATTCGCCGTCGCGTACTTCCAGGCTCTTGGGGCGGAGTTCTTCCAGGGCGGGCGAGATCTCAGCCTCGGGCTTGGCAAAACTGATTTGGATAAGGAACATCTTCTGCCGCAGGGAGCGAAGCTCGCGGAGCTTGCCAGCGGCCAGCGCCTTGCCACGATCCATCAACACCATGTGGTCGCAGAGCGACTCGGCCTCGTCGAGAAGCTGGGTGGTCAACAGCACCGAGCGGCCGCGGGCGGCGCGATCGCGAATGGCCTGCATCACGCGCCGCTTGATCAGCGGGTCCATGCCGGAAGTGGCTTCGTCGAGAAACAAGACCGGCGTATCCACCATGAGCGCCTTGGCCACCTGCAGGCGGCGTTTGTAGCCCCCGGAGAGGTCCTGGGCGCGCTGGGGCAGGACCTCGCCCAACTCCAGCAGGTCCACGACCTCCTCGAGGCCGGGTTTGATCTGGCGGCGGCTGAGCCCATGCAAGTAACCGTAAAGCAGCAGGTTGTCGCAAACAGAGAGCAAAGTCTCGACGGCGTTTTCCTGAAGGACGGCGGCGATCCGGCGGCGAACCTCCAGCGGCTGGCGAACGACGTCATAGCCGGCGACCTCCGCGCGACCGGAGAGCGGCTTCAGAATGGTGGTGAGGATACGGATGGCAGTGGTTTTGCCGGCCCCGTTCGGTCCCAGCAACCCGAAGATTTCCCCTTGGCGAACGGCGAAGTCCAGGCCGTCGAGTGCCGGCCGCTCGGTGTTTCTACGGCGGTAAACATGACGCAGATTTTCCACCAGAATGATGGGCTTGTTCATCACTCTTCATCTTACCTTGGGTGTCGATGGATGTTCGCGCGCATGGAGAAGGGAAGGATTCTTCTTAGGTTGCGCTCGGGTTGCTGCCGCGCGGCAGGGTGGGCTTAGAGCAACTCGCGCAAATTCCGGCGGAGAATCTTGCCCGATGGGTTGCGGGGGATAGAGCCGACAAAGCGCACCTCGCGCGGCTGTTTGTAGCCGGTGAGGCGCTCGGCGACCCAGGCGGCGAGCTCCGCCTCGGTGCGCGCGCTGGCGGCGCTGCCTTCACGCAGCACCACGAAGGCGCAGGGGATTTCGCCGGCCGCGTCGTCGGCGCGGCCCACCACGCCGCAATCGCGCACCGCGGGGTGTTCGAGCAGCACGGCTTCCACCTCGGCGGGAGCAACGGCAAAGCCCTTGTATTTGATCATTTCCTTGCGCCGGTCGACGATGAAGTAGAAGTCTTCCGCGTCGCGGCAGGCCACGTCCCCGGACCAGTACCATCCGTCGCGCAGAACCTCGTCGGTGGCCTGGGGGGCGTTCCAGTACCCCAGCATGAACTGCGGGCCGCGCATCACCAGCTCTCCCGGCTGGCCGGGCGGGACTTCGGCTCCAGAGCCGTCGAGCAGGCGGCACTCGGTGCGGGCGAGGGCGTGGCCGATGGAGTCGGGACGGTAAAGCGCCTCTTCAATGTAACCCATATGGGTCACGGGAGAGGCTTCCGTCATGCCATAGCCCTGGCGAACAGGGATGCCGGTCAGGGAATGAAAACGGCGCGGCAGCTCGCTGGCCAGCGGCGCGGCGCCGCACTTGGCAGCACGGACCTGGTGCGTCCGAGGGAAACGCCCCTGCTCGGCAGCCTGGCAGAAAAGATTGAGGATGGGCGGTACGACCGGAAGAAACGTGACGCTCTCCCCTTCGATCAGATCGAGAGCGCGGTCCAGATCAAAGCGCGGCACAAGGACAATCGTCCCTCCGACTTCGAGCAGCGGGTTCAAGACCACGTTCAACCCGTAGATGTGGTAGAGCGGCAGGAAACAAAGGACGATTTCTCCCGGGCGGAAGGTGGCGGCCTCGCCGGGCGCCAGGAACTGGTACACGTTGGTGACCAGATTGGTGTGGGAAAGCATCACACCCTTGGGAAGCCCGGTGGTACCGCTGGAGTAGGGCAGGGCCGCAAGAACCTGATCCGGTCCCTGTTCCGGTGCAGGCAACGCGACCGACGAAGCAGCAAGAAGTTGCGAGAAAGATTGCGCCGTGGCGGCAGGCTCCCGCGTGGTGTACACGCGCCGCAAGGCGGGCAATCCGGAAAGGTCAATGGCCTGGATCAGGCTGCCATCCGTGACCAGGAAAGCGGCGCCGGAATCCTCCAACTGGTAGCGCACTTCACGCTCGCGGTAGCTGGGATTGAGCGGCGTGGGAACGGCTCCGGCCAGATTGGCGGCGTGAAATGCTGCGCAAAACTCCCAGGAATTGGCCAAATAGATGGCCAGAACCTCGCCGGGCCGCAGTCCAGCCGCAACCAGGCCCCGGGCCAGGTGCTCGACCAGCTCGCCGTATTCGGAATAGGTGATGCGGCGGTCGGCCGAGGTGTCCACGAAAGCCACCGCTTCGCCATGTCTCCGGCAGGCGTCGAGGATGGCGTCGTGCAGGAAGATTCCCGCGGGATCTGCATGAATCTTGGTGCGGGGCATGCGGCGCTATTGTACTGGAAGGCTTTGCAAGCCCAGTCCTGGGGCCCTAGGATTGCAGCCGCCGCAGGAACTCACGTTCGTCCATGCTGTACTTGAACGCTTTGCGGCCGTCGATGAAGACAACAGGGACCTCGTCGGTGAACTGGCGGCGCAAGTCCTCAGTGGCATCCACGTCCACTTCACGCCAGGAGAATCCGCCGTGCCTTTCCAGTCGCCCCAGCGTGTGCTTGACGACATCGCACAAGTGACAGCCTTTCCTTGTGTACAGAATCACTTCGTGAATCGCGGACATTGCCGGAAGTGTAACAAAGGATGGTGAAGGCGGTAGTGCGAAAGGCAAGATGCGTGAGACAAGGACAGAGTGAAAGAAAAAATGTTCGCAAGCAAACCGGTGGCCAGAAGTTTTCAACACGATTGTGCATAATGATGTGGAAATCGCACCGCAGTAGCGGCGAAGTGCTGAACAGTTCGCTGTCTTCTCCGGATTGCACACTCCTGAGTGCTGCTTGAAAATCCGCCTGGACAAATTGTTAATGGAGCGCGGGCTCGCGCCCAGTCGCGAGCGGGCCCAGGCGATGGTTCTGGCCGGACAAGTCCTGGTCAACGAGCAAAAGGTTTCAAAGCCGGGAACATCCGTCGAGGCCGACTCCGCACTGCGCTTGTTAGGAAAGGACATTCGTTACGCCAGCCGCGGCGGTCTGAAGCTGGAGCGGGCTTTGGAGCACTGGACGATCCAGGTAGCAGGGCGCGTCTGCCTGGACGTGGGCGCTTCGACGGGCGGATTTACGGACTGCCTCTTGCAGCACGGCGCCGCACGCGTCATCGCCGTGGATACGGGTTACGGTCAGATGGACCTGAAACTGCGCCAGGACCCGCGGGTGCGCCTTTTGGAACGCACCAACGCGCGTTATTTGACGGCCGCCGATGTGGGGGAACCCGTGAGCTTTGTCGCGGTGGACGTGGCGTTTATCTCTGCTACACTCGTCCTCCCGGCCGTGGTTGCCGCCGCGCGAGGCGAAACAGTAGCGCACTGCGTCGAGCTTGTGGTGCTGGTCAAGCCACAGTTCGAGGTTGGACGGGAGCGCGTCGGGAAAGGCGGCATTGTGCGGGATAAAGAGGCTCAGGCGGCGGCCGTTTCCAGGGTGCGAACGGCAGTGGAGTCCCTGGGAGGACGCCAGGTGGATGTAACCGATTCTCCCATTCTGGGCGCCGAAGGGAACCGCGAGTTTCTGCTTCATGCTTTCATGGGGTGATGAACACCAAGTTGAAAAGCGTCGGCATCATTTCGAAACCCTATAAGCACGGCGTGGAACGCATCGCCGGGCATTTGGTGGAGTGGCTGCACAAGCACGACTACCGCGTCCTGGTGGACACGGAAACTTCGGCCTACGCGCAGGGCGACGAGACCGTGGACCGGGCGGCGATGGCGGCCGCGGGCCCCGATTTTGTCGTGGTGCTGGGCGGCGATGGCACCATGCTGGCCGCGGCACGGGCGCTGGCCAAGTCCCGCATCCCTATCCTCGGCGTCAACCTGGGCTCGCTGGGATTTCTGACCGAGGTGCCGCTGCCGGACCTGTATCCCACGCTGGAGGCGGTGCACGAAGGCGGCTGCGTCATCGAGGCTCGCGCCATGCTGCATTCCCAGCTGCGTCGCGGAGGCGAATGCGTGGCCGAACACGAAGCGCTGAACGATGCCGTGGTGGGCAAAAGCGCGCTGGCGCGCATCATGGACTTCGACGTGGAGATCGACGGCGCCTTCGTCTCCAACTACAAGGCCGACGGGCTGATCGTCGCCACCCCTACCGGATCCACTGCTTACTCGCTGGCAGCGGGCGGACCGATTTTGGCGCCGCAGGTCAACGCCTTCTTGATTACTCCGGTTTCTTCGCATGCCTTGACCAACCGGCCGCTGGTGGTGCGCGACTCGGCGGAAATCACCATCGTGACCAAGAGCACGCAGGAGGGCGCATTTCTGAGCATTGATGGCCAGGTGGGCATGCCGGTGCTCGATGGCGACCGGCTGGTGTGCCGCAAGTCCCAGCACGAAATCCGTCTTTTGCGCCTTGACAGCACCACTTTCTTTGACGTATTGCGCACGAAGCTGAAGTGGGGAGAGAGATAGCCGTTTTCCCAGGCTTATAAGACGCGTTTATTCTGTAGCATCAAGGATCGTCATGAAAGGAATTGTTCAACAGTTGGTTTGGGCAGGCGCTTGGGCGATAGCGCTCGGGACTTCTGTCGCGACTGCCGTCCAGGCGCAAGCGCCGGCGGCAGACCTGATTGTGACCAACGCCAAGGTATGGACCGTGGACCGCGAACGCCCGCATGCGGAAGCCGTGGCGGTGCTGGGCGAGCGGATAGTAGCCGTGGGAAGCAGGGCTGAGGTCGAGCTCTGGCGGGGCCCGAAGACGCAAGTGATAGATGCCGGCGGGCGTCGCCTGCTTCCTGGATTCAACGACTCGCACGTGCACTTTTCCCAGGGCGGCAGCCAGTTGGACAGTGTGGACCTGAAGGATGCGCCCACTCCGGAAGAGTTTGTGCGGCGCATCGCGGAACAGGTGAAGAAGACGCCGCCGGGCGAGTGGGTGCTGGGGGGCAACTGGGACCATGAGAACTGGACCCCGGCGGAACTGCCCACGAGGCACATGATTGATGCGGTTTCGCCCACGACGCCGGTCTTCGTAAACCGCTACGACGGCCACATGGCGCTGGCCAACTCGGCGGCGCTGCGGCTGGCCACGGTGACCGCGAAGACTCCCGATCTGCCGGGCGGGGTCATCGTGCGCGACGCCAAGGGCCAGCCCACCGGCGCTCTCAAAGACGCTGCCATGGATTATGTCGAGCGCGTGATTCCCGCCAAGACCAGGGAGAAACGCCTGCGTGCCATACGCCAGGCTCTGGATCACGCCGCGTCTCTGGGCGTGACCAGCGTGCAGGAGATGTATTCCGAGTACGAAGACATTTCGATCTACGCTCAGTTGGCCGAGGAAGGCGAACTGAAGGCAAGGGTGTACGCGGTGCCTGCACTCAGCACCTGGGATCGCCTGGCACGGGCCGGTGTGCGGCGCGCCTTCGGCTCCGCGCACCTGCGCATCGGGGCGCTGAAAGAGTCCTCCGACGGGTCGCTGGGCTCGACCACCGCCTACTTCTTCGAGCCTTATGATGACGCTCCCGGAACGCGCGGGCTGCTGGGGCCGGGCATGCATCCCATGGCGCGCGCGCGCGGCAGGATGATGGAGGCGGATGCCGCCGGGCTGCAGCTTTGCATTCATGCCATCGGCGACCAGGCCATCTCCACCGTTCTGGACCTGTTTGCGGACGTGGTGCGCGCCAACGGAGAGCGCGACCGCCGGCTGCGCATCGAACACGCGCAGCACATGGCCGGCAAGGACTTCGAGCGCTTTGCGGTCCAGAAGGTCATCGCCTCCATGCAGCCCTACCACGCCATCGACGACGGGCGCTGGGCCGAGAAGCGCATCGGGCCGGAGCGCATCCAAACCACCTACGCTTTTCGTGCTTTTCTCGATCACGGCGTCAGGTTGGCGTTCGGCACGGACTGGCCGGTGGCTCCTCTGGATCCGTTGCAGGGAATCTACGCTGCGGTCACGCGCGCCACGCTCGACGGCAAGAATCCGAATGGTTGGGTTCCACAGGAAAAGATCAGCGTGGCCGAAGCCGTCGAAACCTACACCATGGGTTCCGCCTATGCGGAATTTCAGGAGGTCGACAAAGGGTCCATCACGCCGGGAAAGTTGGCCGACATGGTGCTGCTGAGCGACGACATCTTTTCCATCGCTCGGGAGGCCATTCGCAACGTCAAAGCCGTACTGACTCTTGTGGGCGGCAGGGTGGTCTGGGAAAAGAGAGACTAGGAGGGAAGCGCTCTTGCCGGTGCGCTTCCGCAAATGCTCGAGGAAAAAAACTTTCCGACCGGAGCGGTAAACGTGCACTTTGTGGAAGGGCCGGCAACCGGCGCGCCCCTGCTCCTGCTGCACGGCATCTGCAGCCGGTGGCAGAGTTTTTTGCCCCTCATGCCGTCACTCGTGCCGCGATGGCATGTGTACGCCATGGACTTCCGCGGGCACGGCAAATCCGGACGCACACCCGGCGCCTACCGCGGTACAGACTACGTGGTGGACGCGGTTGCCTTTCTGCAGAACGTGGTGAAGGAACCCGCCGTGCTGCTGGGCCACTCGCTGGGTGGAATTGTGGCCATGTGGATTGCGGCAGGGATGGGCAAGCAGGTGCGGGCGCTGGTGCTCTGCGACAACGTGCTCTCCCCCGAAAGCCTGCGGCAAAACCAATGCCTGCTGGCGCTGTTCAGCGCGCTGCGCGACCTGGCTCTTTCCGGCAGGCTGCTTGACGATCTGGCGGTCGCCCTGGGCGAAATCCGCCTTCCCCTGCCCGGCCGCGAAGAGCCGGTTCGCTGGGCGCAACTACCGGGCATGGATGCCGCCTTCTTTCGCTTTTTGGCGCAAACCTACAGCCAGTTCGATCCTGAGGTGCTCTCCACCATCCTCGATGGTGGCGCCACCGAAGGATGGGATGCCGACGCCATGCTGCGGAAAATCACCTGCCCCGTGCTTCTCCTGCAGGCCAACCCGGACTACGGTGCGGGCATGACCGACGCCGATGTGCGACGCGCTCTTCCTCTGCTGCAGCGGCCCACCCACGTGCGACTGAACGACTTCGGACACATGTTGCACATGGAACGCTCCGAGCCCGTGGCGCGCGCCATCTGCAATTTTCTGGAATCGCTCTAGTCCGGGATCCGGTCGCGCTCCGTCCGCAAGAGGTCCGCCAAGGTTTCGCGGCGGCGGATGAGATGAGCGGAGCGGCCCTCCACCAGCACCTCGGCGGGGCGCGGGCGCGAATTGTAATTCGAAGCCAGCGACATGCCATAGGCGCCGGCGTCCAAGACGGCCACCAGGTCGCCCTCTTCCATCCGCGGCAGCTCGCGGCCGCGGGCCAGAAAGTCACCCGTTTCACAAACAGGGCCCACGACATCAACAATGCGCCTTTTTCCTCCGCGACGGACGACCGGCACGATTTCATGGTAGGCATCGTAAAGAGCCGGCCGCATCAGGTCGTTCATGGCGGCATCCAGCACCAGAAACTGCTTGCGCCCATTCTGCTTGCGGTAGAGCACGCGGGAGAGAAGCACGCCGGCAGGAGCCACGAGCGCCCGTCCCGGCTCGAGCAGCAAGTGCGCATTCAGCCCGCGCAAGGGGTTCAGGATGGCGCGGGCATAAGGGCCAAAACCGGCCGAGGGTTCCTTGCGGTAGGGAATGCCCAGGCCGCCACCGGCGTCCACGTAGCGGATGCAGTGTCCGTCGGATTGCAACCCACGCGCCAGTTCCGCCACCTTTTTCATGGCGGCGGCAAACGGCGCCAGGCACATGATCTGGGAGCCGATGTGCACGCTGACGCCGGCAATCCGGAGACTCTTCTCTTGCGCCGCCCGCCGGTAGAGCCGCCGGGCCTCAGAGAAGCTCACGCCAAATTTGTGCTCACGCAGTCCGGTGGAGATGTAGGGATGGGTGGCCGCCGGAACATCAGGGTTCACGCGCAGGGCGACAGGCGCAGTGCAACGGAGATGGCCGGCGCGCGCCGCCAGCAACTCCAATTCAGACTCGCTCTCCACGTTGAAAAGCAAAATGCCGGCGCGCAGGGCGGCGTCCATTTCCGCGGCGGTCTTGCCCACCCCGGAAAAAACCACACTTGCTGCTGCGCGCCTGTTCGCCCGTAAGACGCGCTCCAGCTCGCCGCCAGAAACCACGTCAAACCCCGCTCCCAGGCGCGCCAGCAAGCGCAGCAGGGAGAGATTGGAGTTGGCCTTTACGGAATAGCAGACGGCGTGCGGCCGGGCATCAAAGGCGCGGTCGAAAGCCAGAAAGCGATGGCGAACCGCGCGGGCGGAGTATGCATAAAGCGGCGTCCCAAAGCGCTCGGCCAACCGGGCGAGGGGCACGCCCTCGCAGCAGAGTTGACCCTGGCGGCGCGCAAAAAAAGGTGGACGCGCGTGTGTCATAGGATGCCCGGGATTCCGCAGATCGCCAGGAGAAGAGTTTGCCGCTGCAGCACGGGTCCCATTGAATCACGGTATGGGCCGGAGGCGATAGCCGCTGGCCGCGCAGGCCGGCGCAGCCCCAAGCCTCAGCGCAGAACCTTCAAGGCAACCACCGTCTGGTCGTCAAACGCTGCCACGCCGGCGGAAAAACTGGCGACTGCGTCAAAGACGCCGGCCACGACTTCGTCCGCGGACAGGTGGGCGTGGCGCGCCACCTCCTCGTGCACGCGATCGCGGCCAAAGGGCTCGCCGTCGCGGTTGGTGGCGTCGAGGATGCCGTCGCTGAAGAACACAAACAGGTCGCCGGGCTCCGCGTGCAGATTGAATTCGTCGTAAGTGGCATCATCGAACAGTCCCAGGGGCAGGCCCGTGGCCTCCACAATTTCATCCCGCCCCTGGCGCCAGTGAATGGGGCGCGGCAGGCCAGAGTTGGCCAGTTGCAGGGTGCGTTCGGCGTCGTCCCAGATGGCATAGATCAAGGAGACAAACTGGGCATCTATGGTGCGCTCTTTCAGCGATTGATTGACCACGGAGAGCATTTCTGCGGCTCGGGGCTCGGACGCCGCGGTCGATCGCAGGAGGCCGCTGACCAGAGCAGCATAAAGAGCCGCGGCTGACCCTTTCCCGCTGACATCTCCAATGGCGATGGCGGTACGTTCCATGGAGTAATCCAGGAAGTCGTAGAGATCGCCGCCGATGGCGTGCGCCGGCGCGTAGCGCGCCGCCAGCTGTGCGTTGGGAAGCGTAGGGCAGCAAGGCGGCAGAAGCCGAAATTGCAGCTCGCGCGCCGTTGCCAGGTCGCGCTCCAGGCGCTTTTCTTCGCGTTGCACGCGCTCGTACAGGCGGGCATTTTCAATGGCAATGGCGAGCTGGGCCGCCAGCGTGGTCATGGTACGCACATGCCGTTCCGTGAAGTAGCCGCGCTTGGTGTGCTCCAGGTCGAGCACGCCGATCAGCTGGTCTTTGTAGATCAGGGGCACGACCAGCTCGGAGCGCGTTTCCGGGTTCAGCTCCAGGTAGCGCCGGTCGAGGCGCACGTCGGGCACCAGCACGGCCTCGCGGTGCTGCGCGGCATAGCCTACCAGGCCTTCGCCCAGCGGCACTTCCAGTTTCACCTGCACTTTTTCGTTGAAGCGCATGGAAAAACGGTGCTGCAGGCGGGTTCCGGAAGCGTCGGGGAGAAGAATGCTGAACATGTGGAAGTCAATCAGCCGACTCAGCAGGTCGCCGATGCGTTGCAGCAATTGATCGAGGTTCAGGATGGAGGTGAGTTCGCGGCTGATTTCGTTCAGCACGGCAAGCGTTTTGGCCTGGCGGGCCACGCGCGTGTACAGGCGCGCATTCTCAATGCCGGTGGCGATGCGCGAAGCCACCATGGTCAGAAGGCGCCGGTGCTCCTCGGTGAAGTACCCGGCTTGGCTGGCCTGAATGTCGATCACCCCAATCACGCGGTTCTTCAGAATCAGGGGCACGGCCAGCTCCGCGCGCACGCCCGGATGGGCATTGATGTAGAAGTCCACCTCGGAGACGTCGTTCACCAGCATGGCCTCGCCGCGCGCCACCGCCTGTCCCGTGATGCCGCGCCCCACCTTGACGCGCAGCCCCTCGGCCACCTCCGGAGAGTGGCCGATCTGGAAACGCATCCACAGCTCCTGCGTCTTTTCGCTCAGCAGCATGATGGCGAAGATTTCGTAGTCCAGCACCGAGCGCACCAGTTCGGCAATGCGGCCCAGCAAGGCGTCCAGGTCCAGAGTGGTGTTGACGGCGTCGGCCAGGTCGAGGAGCAGCGCCTCGTTCTTGCGCAGCGTGGCGCCGGATGGGGTGGCGGTTGGGCTCATGGAGTAGGAGACTGCCATGATATCAAGAGATGCTGGAACCAGCCCGGCGGCTGCGCAAAGAGTCGAATCTCAAGCCAGGATGCACAACGAATCGCCTAGAGCCGTTTGCAGCGCGCAAAAGAGGACGGCTAGAATGCCAGCCCACAGCTTTTTTTGAGGAATCTGCCATGCCTATGCCGGAATTTCGCATGTTGTGCGAAGAAGCCAAGAAGGAAATCGAAGAAATTGATGTCGCCGGCCTGAAGCAGTTGCAGCAGGCCGGGGACGACTTCACCCTGATTGACGTGCGCGAGCGCGACGAGCAGGCCCGGGGCGCCATCCCGGGAGCCGTACTGCTTCCGCGCGGCATCCTGGAGCGCGACATCGACCAGGTCACCGCCGACAAAGGACGCAAGCTGGTGCTCTACTGCGGCGGCGGATTCCGCTCCGCGCTCGCCGCCTGGATGCTCAAGAAGATGGGCTTCCGCAACGTGCTCTCTCTGGCCGGAGGCTGGAAGGCGTGGACGGAAGGCTCTTAGCCCGCGCGGCATCAGCGCGCGGCTGCCCGGTTGCCACGCTTTCCCATGCGGAGGAGCTATGGATCTGCGCGGAGTGAAGCTCACCTGGCTCGGCCACTCGACGTTTCGCCTGGAGACGCCGGGCGGCGCCACCATCCTCATCGATCCCTGGGTGATGGGCAATCCCATGTGCCCGGCGAGCGAGAAGAAGGTAAAAAAAGTGGACGTGCTGCTGTGCACCCACGGCCACGGCGACCACATCGGAGACGCCGTCGCCATCGTCGCCGACCACCCCAAAACGATCGTAGTGGGCGTCTACGAGCTCTGCCTGTGGATGAAGTCCAAGGGCGCGAAAAACATTGCGCCCATGAACAAGGGCGGCTCGCAGCAGGTGGGCGACATCCGTGTCACCATGGTGCACGCCGATCACTCCTGCGGCATCGAGGACGGCGACCAAATCATCTACGGCGGCGAGGCCTGCGGCTACGTCATCGAGTTCGCGAACGGCCTCAAGCTCTACCACGCCGGGGACACCAACGTCTTCGGCGATATGCACATCATCCGCGAGCTCTACGCCCCCCAGATCGCCCTGCTGCCCATCGGCGACCTGTTCACCATGTCGCCCCGCGAGGCCGCCTACGCCGCCAAACTGCTCCAGCCCAAAAGCATCGTCCCCATGCACTTCGACACCTTTCCCGTGCTCACGGGCAAGCCATCGGAGTTGCGTAAGCAGGTGGCTGACCTGGGAATCGAAGTCATCGAGATGAAGCCCGGACAAACGCAGTCGTGACGGCCAGGGTGGAGCAGGCTTTCAGGCCTGCATCTTTGCACTATGAATAATGCGGCTTTAGCCGCTGAGGGTTCCCAAATGACTGCTGAACCAGAGCGCACCTACTGGATGATGGGCGGCATCACCAACGAGCAGGTCGAAGGCTATCTCTACGACATGCTACCTGAGCGAGACGAAGTGCTGCGCGAGTTGGAACAGCAGGCGGCCGAGCAGCGCATCCCCATCGTGGGCCCGGCGGTGGGGCGGCTGTTTTACCAGTTGGCGCGCCTGATGGGGGCCAGGACCGTCTTCGAGATGGGCTCGGCCGTGGGCTATAGCACCATCTGGTGGGCGCGCGGCGTGGGCGAGGGCGGGCGCGTGATCTATACCGACGGCAATCCCAAAAATGCCGAGCGGGCGCGCAAAAGCTTTGAACGCGCCGGCGTAGCCAACCGCATCGAGGTGCGCGTGGGCGATGCCCTCGAGATTCTCTCCGAGCGCAAGCCCGAGTCCTTCGACGTCATCTTCAACGACGTGGACAAGGTGGACTACCCGCGCGTCTTCCGCCTGGCCGTCTCGCGGGTGAAAAAAGGCGGACTGTTCGTCACCGATAACGTCCTGTGGAGCGGCCGCGTCGCCGCCGCAGCAGCAGGTGAAGCCCCGCCAGAGAAATCAGCAGAGACCAAGGCCATCCTGGAGTTCAACCAGTTGCTCTACGGCTCAGGGGAACTGTTTACCACCATCCTGCCCATCAGGGATGGGGTGGCGCTGGCGGTGAAAACAGCAGCCAGTCACCACAATGAAAGCTGATGTTACATCTTTCGCCGACTATGTTGCTGCACTGGCGTATCACGAAGCACGTAACGTCCGTCATCTCGTGAACAAAGGCCACTTGGACAAGACTCCCTATCGGCTGTTGATTGATGCGCTGGAGAACCATCCGGAGAAGGCTTGGAAGCAACTGCAGCCCTTGCGACGAAAGGCGGCTGGCGCGAGTTCGGCGCAACAGGCGGAAGCCGTATTCCGTCGAAGATTCCACCTTTCGCTCGAGGATCTGGTGGCCCTTTCAGAGGATCCGAATTGGAGGGGAACGCAAACGGGCGGCAACCGATGGGTCCATATCGACCGATTTTTGATCAAGCTGCGGAGCGCAATAGATCAAAGCGACCACGAACGCACAACCGAAATGCTCGAAGTTCTTCCGCTGACTTGTCACAACACCGGGTGCCTGGGTGAAAAGCTGAAAAGACTGGACGAAAGTCTAGCTCCCATCAAATCGACTTC
>CAYRII010000029.1:0-17714 GCA_964424245.1 uncultured Terriglobales bacterium
GAGGCAGGAAAAGCAGATTCCTCGCTGCGCTCGGAATGACAAGGCGTGAACGGCGTCAGTGTTTGGCGGCGGAGGAGTTGGCGGCGCGGTTCTCGGCGGGCAGGACGTAGACCACTTCGCCGGGGCGGGTGTAGCGCAACTGCTCGCGGGCTTCCTTCTCGATGACCTTGGGATCGGTCTTGAGCGCCTTGATGCGCGCGTTGAGGCGCGCGTTCTCCTGCTGCAGGCTGTCGATTTCCGTGGAAAGCTGGCGCAACTCGGTGCGCTTCTCCTGGTAGACCACCATGCCGTTGGGGCCGAAGACCACGTGCACGGCCACAAGGCCGGCGACGGCGGCGATGCCGGCGGTGGCCAGCTTGCGCCGCGAGTGGTAGAGCCCGTCGAAGATGCGCGTGAGAACCTTCATGCCCCCCCGGTCCGACTGCAACAAACCTTTATTCCAGGACCCACTGCCTGGCTGCGTTGCTCAGTTTCTCCAGCTCCTGCGGCGAGCGCGCCTCGGAATAGACGCGAACCACCGGCTCGGTGCCGGAGAGCCTGTAGCACACCCACGATCCGTCCTCGAACACCAGCTTAAGGCCGTCGGTGCGGACGATTTGGGCGACGCGGCGGCCGGCCAGCTCGCGGGGATCAGTGGCGCACTTAGCAGTGAACTTCTCTTTGACCTCCGGCGTCAAGCGGAAGTTCTCGCGCACGGGGTAAAAGGAACCAACTTTGCCAAATAGGGCGCGCAATTGTTCCGCCAGGGAGGCGCCGCGGCAGGCCACCATCTCGCAGGCCAGCAGCCCGGCGAGGATGCCGTCCTTCTCGGGGACGTGGTGGCGGATGGAGAGTCCGGCGCTTTCTTCGCCGCCGATGGCGATGCGGTCCTGCTGGATGAGCTCGCCGATGTACTTGAAGCCCACGGGAGTTTCGTGCAGCTCGACGTGGTGATGCGCAGCGAGCGCGTTGATGAGGTTGGTGGTGGCAACGGACTTGGCCACGCCATTTTTCCAGCCGCGAGTTTCGACCAGGTAGTCGAAGAGCAGGGCGATGAGGTGGTTGGGGGCGAGGAAGGCGCCGTCGCGGTCGAGGATGCCGAAGCGGTCGGCGTCGCCGTCGGTGGCGATGCCGATGGCGGCGCCGCTTTCGCGCATGGCGCGGCGCAGGTCTGCGAGCAGATGGTCGTCGGGTTCGGGCGGATGTCCGCCGAAGAGCACGTCGCGCGCGTCGTGCACCGTGGCCACGGGGATGCCGGCGTCGCGCAGCAGCGCGTCGGTGTAACCGCGGCCGGCGCCGTATAAGGGATCGAAGGCCACGCGCAGCCTGGCACTGCGAATGGCCTCGAGGTCCACGATTTCCTTCAGGCGGGCGAGGTAGGCGGGGCGCACGTCCACATCCTCGGGGAGGGCGGCGGCGCCGGCGGCAAGGCTGGAATCTTCGAGCGCGGCAATTTCCGCCTCGATCTTTTTCGTGACTTCGGGGAGGGCGGGCGCGCCATCGGGCGTGGAGAACTTGATGCCGTTGTATTCGGCGGGATTATGCGAGGCGGTGAAGTTGATGGCGCCGTCGGTGCGGGAGCGGATGACGGCATAGGCGATGGCGGGCGTGGGCGCGGGCTCCGGGACGCGCAGCGGGGTGATGCCGTGCGCGGCGAGGATCTCGGCCGCGATAGAGCAGAAGGTTTCGCCGAGGAAGCGCGGGTCGCGGCCCACCAGCAGGCGCGCGCCTTGGGGCTTCTGCGCCGCCACGTAACGCGCGATGCCGGTGACGGCGCGGCGCACGTTGGCGAAGGTGAACTCTTCCGCCATGACGGCGCGCCAGCCGGAGGTGCCGAACCTGATGGAAACCATGATTCCCGCCGCCGTGGAACGCGGATGAAGCAGATTACAATTGCCAGCGCCAAAGCGAGGCCAAATTTTATATGACCGACAAACGAGTTGTCCTGACCACGGCCGGATCAGAGGAAGAAGCGCGGCGCGTGGCGCGCGCTCTGGTGGAGCGCAAGCTGGCGGCGTGCGTGAACATTGTGAGCGGGGTGGAATCGGTTTACCGGTGGAAGGGCGCGGTGGAGACCAGCGCGGAATGCCTGCTGGTGATCAAGACGACGGCCACGGCGTTTGCGCGCCTGCGCGACGCCATCGGAGAGTTGCACTCCTACGAGCTGCCGGAGTGCGTGATGCTCAGCATTGAGGGCGGCGGCGAGAAGTATCTGGAGTGGATTGGGGAGTCGGTGGAGTAGGACTCCACGGCTTCCGAAGTTTTTCCTGCCTGCGCTGTTCCCTGCCTGCGCGCGTCCGGCCGCGAAACGTGTTCAGACCGCCTTCAGGGCGTGGTCGAGGTCGGCGAGGATGTCGCCGGCGTCCTCGATGCCCACGGAGAGGCGCACCATGCCGTCGGTGAGCCCGATGGCCTTTCTGCCTTTTTTCCCCAGCGCGGCGTGCGTCATGGTGGCGGGGTGGGAGATGAGGGTTTCCACTCCACCCAGCGATTCGCCCAGCGAGCAGATGCGCACGCGCGCCAGCATGCGGCGCGCGGCGGCGAGCGAGCCCAGGTCGAAGGTGATCATGGAACCGAAGCCGGTCATCTGGCGGCGCGCCAGGCGGTGCTGCGGATGCTGCGGCAGTCCCGGATAGAACACGGCTTTGACTTTGCGATGGCGGTCGAGGAAGCGGGCCACGGCGTGGCCGTTGCGCTCGTGCTGCTCCATGCGCACGGCCAGGGTCTTGACGCCGCGCAACACCAGCCAGCACTCAAAGGGGGAAAGGATGGCGCCGGCCGATTTCTGGATGAAGGCGAACCTTTCCGCCTGGTCGGGGCGGGTGCAGATGATGACGCCGCCCAGGCCGTCGCTGTGCCCGTTGAGGAACTTGGTGGTGGAGTGAATGACCATGTCTGCGCCCAGGGCAATGGGCTGCTGGAAATAAGGTGAGAGGAAGGTGTTGTCCACCACCAGCTCGACCTTGCGGCGGCGGCAGAGGCGGCTGATGGCGCGGATGTCGCTGATGGTCATCAGCGGGTTGGTGGGCGTCTCGACGTAGAGAATTTTGGTGTTGGGGCGCAGGGAGCGCTCGACGGCGGAGACGTCGGACGTGTCCACATAGGAAAACTCCAGGCCGTAGTGGGCGAGGATCTGGTTGAAGAGGCGGGGCACGCCGCCATAGACGTTGTGGGAGCACACCAGGTGGTCGCCGGCGCGCAGCGTGGTGCACATGGCGTTGATGGCCGCCATGCCGCTGGAAAAAACGTGCGCCGAGCGCCCGCTCTCGAGCGCCGCCAGGTTCCGCTCCAGGCGGGTGCGCGTGGGGTTGGAGACGCGCGAATACTCAAAGCCTTTGTGCTTGCCGATGCCCTGCTGCACGTAGGTGGAGGTGGCAAAGATGGGCACGATCACGGCGCCGGTGGAGGGATCAGGCTCCTGCCCGGTGTGGATGGCGCGGGTGGCGAAGCCGGTCGGGGTTGCGCGTTTTTTCATGGTTGCTCGTTTCCGGTTCCCGTTTTCCGTTTGCGGCGGCGGCGGCCCGAAACGAAAAAGGAGAAGGGGATCAGATTCCGCCTTCGAAAATCTTCTTCGAGAGATAGCGCTCAGCGGAGTCGGGGATCAGGGTGACGACGCGCTTGCCCGCCCCCAGGCGTTGCGCCACCTCGACGGCGGCAAAGACGCTGGCGCCGCCGCTGGAGCCGGAGAGCACGCCTTCCTCGCGCGCCAGGCGCTTGACCATGTGGAAGGCGTCTTCATCCTTGACGGCGATGATTTCATCGGCGAGCGAGCCGTCGAAGGTGGCGGGGACAAAGCTGGCGCCGATGCCTTCCACCTTGTGGTCGCCGGCCGGGCCGCCGCCCAGCACCGAGCCCTGGCTCTCCACGGCCACGGCCAGCACGCGCGGCAGGCGCTCCTTGAGGAAGCGCGCCACGCCGGTGAAGGTGCCTCCGGTGCCCACGCCGAGGACGATGGCGTCGAGTTTGCCCTGCATCTGTTCGAAGATTTCGGCGGCCGTGGTCTGGTAATGGATGTCGGGGTTGGCGGGGTTTTCAAACTGCAGGGCGGTGAAGGAACCGGGCGTCTGCGCGGCCATTTGGCGGGCGCGGGAGATCGCGCCCTGCATTCCCTCCCCGTCCGGCGTGCGGTGCACCACCGCGCCGAGAGCCTCCATGAGCTGGACTTTTTCCTGGGAGAACTTTTCCGGCACAAAGAGCACGACGTTGTAGCCGCGCTGCATGCCGATGAGCGCCAGGCCGATGCCGGTGTTGCCCGCGGTGGCCTCGATGAGGGTGGAACCGGCCCGGAGAAGCCCCTGCTCCTCGGCGCGCTGCATGATGCCGAGGGCGGCGCGGTCCTTGACGCTGCCGCCGGGATTCAACGATTCCATCTTGGCAAAGAGATCGGCGGCGCCGGCGGAGGCAAGACGGCGCAGGCGGAGCATGGGAGTTTCGCCCACCAGTTCGGTGATGTCGTCGGCGACTCGCAGGCGTGTGGCTTCGGCGGATTTCATCAAAAATACAGACTACGGGAGCGGGCGGAAGGCGTCAACGCGGGACGCCGCCGGTCGTAGGGGTGGAGGAGGTGGGGGTGTCCTCCTCGGAGACGTAATAACCGCTGCGGGTGCGTACATCGAGCCGCTTGTAGCCGCGCGATTTGGCGTCCACGCGAATGGACCGGAACCCGGCGCGGCGCTCGGGGTTGGTGGGCTTGTAGCCGATGGTGTACTGGTTGCGGATGTCGCGGGCCACGGTGCGGCTGATGGCATCCACTTCCTCGATGTCGCCGGGAAAGAAGGCGATGCCGCCGGTCTGCTGGGCGAAGGCGCGGAGCGCGCGCTTGGCTCGCTTCCTGGTGTCGGGATCCAGAATGCCGATGGTGTAGACGGTGGGTCCTTCGTTGTCCTGCACCTTACGGATGGCCTGCTCCAGGGTGTAGGTGCTGGCGTTGTCCTCGCCATCGGTCACCACCAGCAGCACACGCTTGTTCAGCTTGGCGTGTTTCTTCAGATGATCGGCGGAAGCGACCACGGAATCGTAGAGGGCGGTGCCGCCGCGGGAGACCACGCGCTCCAGGGCGTCCTTGAGCTTGGCAATGTCGGAGGTAAAGTCCTGGTCGAGCCAGCGCTCGTCGTTGAAATTCACCACGAACACCTCGTCCTCGCGGTTGCTGGCGCGCACCAGGTTGAGAGCTGCCTGGTTGACCGCAGGGCGATGGCGCATCATGGAGCCGGAATTATCGATGACGATGCCCAGGGAGACGGGAATGTCCTCGCGTCGGAACAACGTAATGCGCTGCGGTTTTCCGTCTTCAAACACGGTGAATGCGTCGCGTGTGAGGTCCGTGACCAGGCGCTTTTTGTCGTCCACCACGGTTGCGTGCAGGATAACTTCCTCCACCTCCTTGCGGAAGACGAATTCGCCGTCCTGACGCCGGATCCGGGGCACATCCTGACCGGCAGCAGGCTTCTGCGCCGCGTCCGGCGCGGAGGAAGTAGATTGCGGAGGCGCGAGCGGCGCTTCCGTGACGGAAGAGAGTGGCGCCCCGGAGAGCAGCAAAGCAGCCAGGGGGAGAAGAGAAAGAACTCGGTGCGCGCTATTGCGAAGGCGCATAGTAACCCGACCTGGCAAACACCTGCAGCGGCGGCAGGCCCTTGGGCGGCGAGAGCCGGACTTTGATCTTGCGCCATTTGCCGTCGCGCGCCGGGTTTTTGGGCCTGTAGCCGATCACGTACTGGTTGCGCAGCTCGATGCCGATCTTGGTGGCCACGTCGGCCAGCTCATTGGGGTTGTCGATGGTGAAAGTGCGGCCACCGGTGACATCGGTGATGCCGGCCAGCATGGAGGGCCCGGAGCGCTCTTCCGGGGTGGAAGGAAAGAAATCGAAGATGCCGATGGCATAAATCTGTACGTCGGCCTCGCGCACCAGGGAGCGGATTTCCCCGTCCGTGTAGCGGCTGCGGTTGTCGCCGCCGTCGGAAATGATGAGCAGGGCTTTCTTGCTGTGCTGCGCATCACGCATCTTGTTCACCGCCAGGTAAATGGCGTCCAGCAGCGCGGTGCGGCCTTTGGGCACGGTGAAGATCAGCTTGCCCTGTATTTCCTCGACGGAAGCGGTGAAATCGGAGAGCACTTCGGGCTTGTCGGCGAAGGTGACGACGAAAAACTCGTCCTGCGGATTGGCGGTCTTGAAGAACTGCACCACGGCTTCGCGCGACTTCTCGATCTTGTTGGTCATGCTTCCGCTAAGGTCGAAGATGACGCCCAGGGAAACGGGAGCATCCTCGCTGGAAAAGTGGCGGATGCTCTGCGCCTCGTTGCCTTCAAAGAGCTTGAAATGTTCACGCTCCAGGCCGGTCACCAGGCGGTTGAAGGGGTCGGTGATGGTGACGTTGACCAGCACCAGGTCCACGTCCACGGAGATGGGTTTTTCTCTGGTCTTCAGCTCGGGATTGGGCGGCGCCAGCGCGCGGGAGGCTTCCGGAGGACGGCGCGGCGTGATGTGGACTTGGTTGGTGGATTGCTGCGCGGCGGCGGGGAATGAAAGCAGCAGAACAGCCGTGACGACAGGAAGAATCGATGGCGGAAGGGCGGCCGCACGTCCGGCGCTGCGCCGATGGCGGCGCCACTCTGCGGAGTTCAAACCGGAGAGGAAAAGCGATCTGAGACTGCGGGCCGAACCGCGCCCGCTGGGACTCATGCGGGCCATCTGAGCCTCTTCAGAAAAAGGATGTTACCACACTTGCGCGCTGCCGTTGAACGGGGCAGATTCTTCCGCCACGGCGGCGAGTACAGCGCGGCATGCATCCTTAGTTCCTAAGGATGTCGCTGGCACGCTCCAAGTTGCCTGCGCGGACTTGCTACAATCGGTTTCCGCCGACATGGCCAGGATTTTCCCCTTCCGAGCCCTGCGCTACGACCCGTCCCGGGTAAGACTTGCGGACGTGGTCACGCAACCCTACGACAAGATCACGCCGGCGATGCAGGACGCTTACTACGCCGCCCATCCCTGCAACCTGGTGCGCATCGAGCTGGGCAAGGCGGAGGAGCGCGACGGCGGCGGGCACAACGTTTACACGCGCGCCGCCGCCTGCTTCCGCGCGTGGCGCCGACAAGGCATTCTGCAGCAGGATGCGGAGCCCGGGGTGTACGTGTACGCGCAGAAGTTTGCGGAGCCGGGCACGGCGGGCACGGTGCGCGAGCGCCGTGGCGTGATCGTTCTGGGGCAACTGGAAGACTACGAGCGCGAAATCATTTTCCGGCACGAGCAGACGCACACCGGCCCCAAGGCGGACCGGCTGAACCTGCTGCGCGCCACGCGCGCCCACTTTGGGCAGTTGTTCCTGCTGTACAGCGATCCGGCAGGAGAAATCGATGCGCAACTGGATCCCGAGGGAGAACCAGCGCTCGAGGTGTGCGACGAATACGAGGTGCGCCACCGGCTGTGGCCCGTGACCTCGGCGGAAACCATCGCCGCGGTGTGCCGCCTGATGGAGGACAAGAAACTGATTCTCGCCGACGGCCACCACCGTTACGAGACGGCGCTGGCTTATCGCAACGAGCGCCGCGCGCATCCTGGGGGCGCTTCCTGCTGGGACGCTCCTTACGAGCGCGTGATGATGACCCTGGTCAACATGGAGAGCGAAGGTCTCGTGATCCTGCCCACGCATCGCGTGATTCACGGGCTGGAACGCTTCCACACGGAAGAGCTGCTGCGCGGCGCGCAGGCTTTTTTCGATGTGGCGGGAGCGGGCGCGCTCGATGCCGAACAGGCTCTGGACCTGCTGGCCGCGGCCGGACGGGAGGGCACGGCGTTGCTGGCGATGACCGCGGGCGGCGCGTTTCTGCTGCGCGCCCGCCCGGCGGAGGTGGAACGCGCGCTGGCGGAGTTTTCTCCGCGGCAGCGCCGCCTGGACGTGGTGCAACTGCATGCGCTGCTGGTGGAGCGCGTGCTGGGCATCAGCGAGGAGGCGGTGCGCGCGCAGAAGCACCTCTCCTATTTTCGCGACGCGGGCGAAGCCATGGCGCGCGTGCGCCAGGGCGCCAACGTGGCGTTCCTGATGAACCCGGTGCCCATGGCGCAGGTGCGCGACGTGGCCTTGGCCGGCGAGGTGCTGCCGCAGAAGTCCACGGATTTTTATCCCAAGCTGCTCAGCGGGCTCACCATCTATGCGCTGGACTAGAAAATACGTGGGCAAGCGGCGACGCCTCGCATCCTGGCTGGCGGCCTCCGGCCTTGTTTTGCTCGCACTTTTTCCCGCGCCGGCGTGGCAGGAGAAGCGCTTTTCCGTGTACACGCCGCAGGTGGGATACACGCTCACCCTGCTGCAACGTGACGGCCGGGAGTACATCGACCTGGGAGAATTGCTGCGTCCTCTGGGCAGGGTGCAAGTGCGCAAGGACGGGCGCAAGTGGCTGGTGAAGTTTGACGACCTGGAGGGAGAGTTCACGGAAGGCAAGACCAGCGGGCGCATGGCGGGCAGCCTGGTGGCGCTTTCGGCGAAGGTGGTGGTGGAGCGCGACCGTCCCTGGGTGCCGGTGGATGCTGCGCCGGGACTGGTGTCGCGCGTTCTGGACACGCGCGTGGATTATCACCCGGCGGCGCGGCGCGTGTTCGTGGGCAACGCGGCCACGCGCTTTGTGGCAGAGGCGGTCTCGACGGGCGGCGGCGCCGTGGTGCTGACGTTTACCGCGCCGGTTTCTCCCTCGATCAGCACAGAGCGCAACGCGCTGACCATGACCTTCACGCGCGAGCCGGTGATTTCCGCGGAGCGCAGCTTCCGCTTTGACACCGCAGTGGTGACCAGCGCGTCCTATGCCGAAACCAACGGCGGAGCTGAGATTACCCTGGCCGGAAAGGTGCCGCTTTTGGCCACGCCTTCGAGCGATGGGCGCATCGTCACCATCGGCGCGGCGCCGCGGCGGCCGCCGGTGGCCTCCACGCCGCTGCCCGCGCTGCCGCAGCCGGATGTGGCCGGCCCGCCGCCTCCTCCGGGGCCGCCTGGGGACGTTTCGCTGCCGGCGCTGGCCTTGGTCGCGCCCGATGCGCTGCATTTTTCCGCGGGCAGGCCGCGCTTTTTGGTGGTGGTGGATGCGGCGCACGGCGGCGAAGAACCGGGCGCCGCCCTGACGCACGATCTGCTGGAAAAGGATGTCACCCTGGCGGCGGGCCGCCTGCTGCGCCAGGAGCTGCAACTGCGCGGCATTCCGGCCGCGCTGGTGCGTGATGGCGACGCCACCGTGCCGCTCGATGACCGGGCGCGCATGGCGAACGCGGCGCACGCCACGGTGTATGTGGCGCTGCACGCGGGCACGCCGGGGCACGGAGTGCGGGTTTACACTTCCCTGCTGACACCGGGGTTCTCTACACCGGAGGTTTTCCTGCCCTGGGAGGCGGCGCAGGCGGGATTTGTGGATCGCAGCCGCCTGCTGGCACAGTCCGTGGTGAGCGAGCTGGGAAAGCAGCGCGTGGATGCCGCCGCCCTGCAGGCGCCGGTGCGCCCGCTGAACAATGTGGCGGCCGTGGCGGTGGCGGTGGAGGTGGCGCCGCCGGGCGAGAGCGTGCGCGCGGTGCTTTCCGCCACGTACCTGCAGTCCGTGGCCCGCGGCGTGGCCGCCGCCATCTTCACGCTGCGGGCGCAGCCGGAGGGCCCGCGATGATCCCGCGCCACATGCAGATTGCCTTTGCGCTCCTCGTTGTGGGAGCGCTGGCCATGGGCTGGTACATCGTGCGCCTGAAGCATCGCGAGGAGGAGCAGGCGCAACGCGCCGAGGACCTGCGGCACGTGGCTCCGCCGGTGAAAGGGACGCGGGAGCAGGTGACGCTGGTGGTGGCCTACGACGAAGAAGGCGTGCTGCGCCGCGAGAAGGTGGAAGTGGTGGCGCCCGAAGAGCCGGCGGAGCGCGCGCGCGAAGTGCTGCGCGCCCTGCTGGCGCGTTATTTGGACCGGCCGTCTCCCCATCCGTTGGAGCCGGGCGCCGACATCATCCGCGTTTACCTGGTGGGCAGCAACCTGGCGGTGGTGGACACCACGGCAAAGTTCGCCGCAGGACACCGCTCCGGCGTCCTGGCCGAGTCGCTGACCGTGGCTTCCCTGCTGGAGACGCTGCACGCCAACCTGCCCGGCGTGACGCGGCTGAAGATCCTGGTGGAGGGCCAGGAGCGCGAGACGCTGGCCGGCCACGCCGACCTGATGGTGGTGTACGAGCTGGCGCAGGTGCGCCGCATGGTGGGGAGCCTGCCATGAAGCGGCGCGTGGTGATCGGCGTCTTCGATTCCGGGGTGGGCGGGCTCACCGTGCTCAAGGAACTGGCGGAGCAGCTGCCGGAGGCGGAATTTCTCTACTTCGGCGACACCGCCCGCCTGCCTTATGGCACCAAGTCGGCGCAGACGGTGGCGCGTTACGCCATCTCCAGCGCGCACTTTCTGGAAGAGCAGGGCGCGGAGCTGCTGGTGATTGCCTGCAACACGGCTTCCGCGCTGGCGCTGGAAGCCATCCGCGCCGCCGTTCGCATCCCCGTGGTGGGAGTGATCGAGCCCGGAGCCGCGCGCGCCGCCGCTGCCAGCCGGGCGCGCCGCGCCGTGGTGATGGGCACGGAAGCCACCGTGGCCAGCCATGCTTACCGCCGCGCGCTGGCCGCGCACGGCATTGAGGCGCATGAAAAAGCCTGTCCGCTGCTGGTTCCCCTGATTGAAGAAGGATGGGTCGAGCATCCCGTCACCGAGCAGGTGGCGCGCATTTATCTCGACGAGGCCTTTCGGGACGGCGCGGGCGCGGACGTGCTGGTGCTGGGCTGCACGCATTACCCGCTGCTCAAGCCGCTGCTCCACCGCCTGACGCCTGAGGGCGTCACCCTGGTGGATTCGGCCGAGTCCACGGCTGCGGTGGTGGCGCAGGAGCTGGCGGCGCATCCGCTGCCGCCGCCCTCGGGCGGCGAGGAGCGCCGCGCGCGGCCCCGCCTGCAGTGCTTTGCCACCGACTCGGTGGAAAAGTTCCGCCGCCTCGGCGAGCGCTTCCTGGGACACTCCGTGGAGCTGGTGACGCACGTAGACCTGGGCGGCTAGTCGGAAGCCGCAGTTTCCTTTGCGCGCCGGACGGGCTCTGCGGTTACACTTGTCGGCTTGTGAACCGTCCCCAGGCCAAAACTTACCGCAGCGACAACCGCCAGCCTGACCAGATGCGGCCCGTGCGCCTCACGCCGGATTTCATCTCCACCGCCGAGGGCTCGGCGCTGATTGAGGTGGGCAACACGCGCGTCATCTGCACCGCCTCCATCGAGGAGTCGGTGCCGCAATTCCTGCGCGGCGCGGGCAAGGGATGGATCACGGGCGAATACGGCATGATCCCGCGGGCCACGCTCACGCGCACGCCGCGCGAATCCAGCCGGGGCCGCGTGGGCGGGCGCACGCACGAGATCCAGCGGCTCATCGGCCGCTCGCTGCGCGCCGTCACCGACCTGGAGCGCCTGGGCGAGCGCACCATCTGGGTGGATTGCGACGTCATCCAGGCTGATGGCGGCACGCGCACCGCCGCCATCACGGGAGCCTTCGTGGCGCTGGGCCTGGCGCTGCAGCGCCTGGTGGAGGCGGGCACGCTGAGCGCTGCGCCGCTGCGCGACTTTGTCGCCGCCACCAGCGTGGGCATCGTGGACGGCGAGATCATGCTCGATCTTTCCTACGAGGAAGACTCGCGCGCCGAAGTGGACCTGAACTTCGTGATGACCGGCGCGCGGCGCATCGTGGAGGTGCAGGCCACCGCCGAGCAGCGTCCCTTCGACGACGCGCAACTGCGCAAGATGATCGAGCTGGCCGGCAAGGGCATCGACTCGCTCATCGCCAAACAGCAGGCCGTGCTCAGCAATCTGCTGCTGCGGCACTAGGAGAAAACCTGCAGCCTTTGCCCGGAAACGCGTGGGATGAAGGTGCTAAAATGAGTTTTCGTACTGCTTTTGCATCATCCCTTTCAACCCAACTTCATGGGAGGACTTATGAAAATCACACCGGGAAAACTCGCCGGGCTGAAGGCCGTGTCCAACGAGCGCGGCGTCATTGCCGCCGCCGCCATGGATCAGCGCGGCTCGCTGCAGAAGGCCCTGGCCAAGGAAAAGGGCGCCGATGTCTCTGACGCCATGATGGAAGAATTCAAGTCGCTGGTCAGCGAGGTGCTCACGGCGCACGCCAGCGCCATTTTGCTCGATCCGGAGTGGGGCCTGCCGGCGTCGAAGAAGCGCGCCAGGAACGCCGGGCTCCTGCTGGCTTACGAGAAGACCGGCTACGACAAAACCGGTCCCGGCCGCCTGCCCGATTTGCTCGACCACTGGTCGGTGCGCCGCCTGAAGGAGGCCGGCGCCGACTGCGTCAAGATCCTCCTCTATTACACGCCGTTCGATCCCAAGGACGTCAACCAGCGCAAGCACGCCTGGGTGGAGCGCATCGGCGATGAGTGCCGCGCCAACGACATTCCCTTTTTCCTCGAGTTCGTGGGTTACGAGGAGGGCGCCGACGAAAAGGGGCTGGACTACGCCCGGAAGAAGCCCGAGGTGGTCACCGGCTCCATGGCTGAGTTCACGCAGGAGCGTTACGGCGTGGACGTGATGAAGGTCGAGGTGCCCATCAACATGAAGTTTGTCGAGGGCGCGAAGGCCTCGAAGGGCGAGAAGGCCTACAGCAAGAAGGAAGCCATGGAGCACTTCCGCAAGGCCGCGGCCGTGGCCACCAGGCCGTTCATCTATCTCTCCGCCGGGGTCTCCAACGCCGAGTTCACCGAGTCGCTGGAGCTGGCCGCGGAGTCAGGCGTCAAGTTTGCCGGCGTGCTCTGCGGCCGCGCCACCTGGAAGGAGGGCATTCCCGTCTACGGCAAGCAGGGCGCCGCCGCCTTTCGCAAATGGCTGGAGTCGGAAGGCGTCGCCAACATCAACAACGTCAACCAGTGCCTCAAGGCCGCCACGCCCTGGTTCGAGTTCTACGGCCTTACCAAGGAAGCTGCGCTGGTGGCGGACTAGTCCTCGCGTTCGTTGGGCGCCGTCATCCTGAGCAAGGGCGGGTTCCCGGCCGCTTCCACCGGGCCGGGAAACCCGAGGCGAAGAGTCCCGGTTTTTCGTTGACTCCTCCCCGATTTTCGCCAAAACCGCGCCCCGGGGAAAATCTTGTCAAGGCCCGAAAATGGTGCAATTCTTCGTAATCGAAAGAAAAGACAGGGAATATAAAGTTGGCGCGGATGTCACTTTTACCCCCTCAAGTGTGCTATTCTAAAAGTAAGAGTGGAATAAGAATAGATTAGCTTCCAGATTGCCCCCGGTCCCGGGGGCAAAACTTTTCCCGCATAAAAAAAGGTGAACCATGAGCTCGAACCAACTGGCGTTCGACTACGCCGCAGTGTCTGCGCCCGCGGCCCCGGGGCAACCCGCGGCCCGCTGGCGCGATCCGGAAGAGGAGGCCTTCGGGCCGCGTCGCCGCCGGCGCCGGCGCCTTACGGGCATGGCGCGTCTGGCCTCGCGCGAGGCGTGGGAGCGGTCGCGCCCGCGCGCTGCGGAGCGCCGCCTGCGGGCGCTCGAAGCCTTGCACGAAGCCGGCCCGCGCGGCGCCACCAACGAGGAGCTGGCGACGCGCCTGCGCGTGCCGGTGCACATCCTTAGCTCGCGCACCTCGGAGCTGAAGCGCATGGGCCTGGCGCGGGAGACCGGAGAGCGCCGGCGCACAGCGAGCGGAGCCACCGCCGCCGTGCTGGTGGCGGTGCCATGAGCGCGCGCCTGGTGCAGGCCGCTTGGGCGGCGCCGCGCTTGCGTCCCAGCGCCCGCCTGGTGCTGGTGTATCTGGCGTGGCGGGCCAACGATTCCGGCTGCGCCTTCCCTGCTCTGGAAACCATCGCGCGCGACACCGGCTTGAGCCGCCGCCACGTCATCCGTTTGCTCAGGCTGCTGTCGGTGCACGGCCTGATTGCCCGCGGGCCGGAAACCGTGGGCGGCCGCGGGCGCACCGCCATCTACCGCGTCCTGCCGCAGGAAAACAGTGACCGCAGGGACGCCGCCGCCTCCCCGGCGGTGACATCCGCCGCACCCCGCACGTCACCCGCGTCCCGAAACGGTGACCTCCCGGCGCGCGCTATAAGGAAGGATAGACAGGAAACACCAGAAGAACGGCGCGCGTCTTTTTCCGGCGAGCAATGCCTGGCTTCGGAGAAGCAGTGCCTCGCTTTGGAGGAAGGGTCGTTCGCGCCCTGGCGCGAGATGCGCCGCAAGCTGGCGCATTGCATCCCGCCGCACAGCTTTTCCACCTGGATCACGCCCTTGCGCTGCCGGGGCGTGGAGCGGCAGACGCTGCAACTCACCGCGCCCAACCGCGCCTTCACCCACGTGGGCGAAAAGTTCCACGCCGAATTCCTCGCCGCCGCCCGCGCCGCCGGCCTGCCCGTGGAACGCGTGCAGGTGCGCGTGGACGGCAGAGGCGGCTGAGTTCGCTCACTTCTGTCATTCCTCCAGGAAAACAGGCGTGGGGTGCGCAACGCTCCCCCGCCCCTCACTCCCACTCAATGGTGCCCGGGGGTTTGGAGGTGACGTCGTACACCACGCGGTTGATGCCCTTGACTTCGTTCACCAAACGGCTGGAGATGGTCTGCAGCACCTCGTGGGGCAGCGGAACCCAGTCGGCGGTCATGCCGTCCTCGGAGTGCACGCAGCGCAGCGCGCAGGTGTAGGCATAAGTGCGCTGGTCGCCCATCACGCCCACCGACATCACCGGCAGCAGCACGGCGAACGACTGCCACACCTGGGTGTAGAGCCCGGCCTTCTTGATTTCGGTGACCACGATGTCGTCGGCCTCCTGCAGGATGCAGATGCGCTCCGGCGTGACCTCGCCCAGGATGCGCACCGCCAGGCCGGGGCCGGGGAAGGGCTGGCGCTGCAGGATCTCCTCCGGCATGCCCAGGTCTTTCCCGATGCGCCGCACCTCGTCCTTGAACAGGTCCTTGAGCGGCTCGATGAGCTGGAGCTTCATCTTCTCCGGCAGCCCGCCCACATTGTGGTGCGTCTTGATGGTCTGCGAGGGGCCGCGTACGGAGCGCGATTCGATGACGTCGGGATAAAGCGTGCCCTGCACCAGCCACTCCACGTGCCCGGCCTGCTGCGCGATGCGCTGCGCCTCTTCCTCGAACACGGCGATGAACTCGTTGCCGATGATGCGCCGCTTCTGTTCCGGATCGGTCACGCCCGCCAGCTTCTGGAGGAAGCGCGCGCCCGCATCCACGGCATCGAGGTTGAGGCCGAGCTTTTCGCGCAGGTTCTGCTCCACCTTTTGGAACTCGTTCTTGCGCAGCACGCCGTTGTTGACGAAGACGCAGGCCAGCCGCTCGCCCAGCGCGCGATGCACCAGCGTGGCCGCCACCGCGGAATCCACGCCGCCGGAAAGCGCGCACAGCGCCCGGCCCTTTTCGCCCACGGCGGCGCGCACCTGGGCGATGGTCTCGTCGATGAAGCGCTGCCCCGTCCAGTCCGGCCGGGCGCCGCAGATGTCGAAGACGAAGTTGCGCAGGATGTCCGCGCCGCGCGGCGTGTGGTGCACTTCGGGATGGAACTGCACCGCCCAGATGCGCCGCTCCGGGTTCTCCATGGCGGCCAGCGCGTTGGCCGTGCGCGCCACGACGCGGAATCCCGTGGGCAGTTCCTGCGCCTCGTCGCCGTGCGACATCCACACGGAGAGCTTCGCGGGCAGCCCGCGGAAGAGGCGCGAAGCGTCCTGCACGTCCACTTCGGCGCGCCCGTATTCGCGGCGCGGCGCGGGGCTCACCTTGCCGCCCAGGGTGTGCGCCAGCCACTGCAATCCATAACAGATTCCCAGCACGGGCACGCCCAGGTCGAGCAGGCGTGGGTCGGCGGGCGGCGCGTCCGCGTCATAGACCGAGGACGGTCCGCCGGAAAGAATCAGGCCCTGGGGCGCGCAGGCGCGCACTTCCTCCAGCGATGCCGTGCAGGGCAGGACGACGGAGAATACATTCTGCTCGCGCACGCGGCGCGCGATCAGCTGCGTGTACTGCGAGCCGAAGTCGAGGATGACGATGGAATGGGGTTCCATGGACTACTTTCTCAGAAACGGAGTTGGCTTGCAACACCTTGTCATTCCGAGGACGGCTCGCCCGGGAGGACAGCGGTGAGAGGCTCAGCCGCTGCTGCGGGTTGCGCAGCCGCAGCCGGCGCTTCCTCGTCTTCCGCGATGCGCGCGTAGGCAGCGAAGCGCGCCATGTAGAGAAAGTTGGCGAAGGCAAAGTAGGCCAGCGCCACCGCCAGCATCAAGAGGGCAATGAGCCACCCCGGGGCGACGCCTGCTAGAGCCAGCGGCGCCAGCGACAGCACCGTGGCCGCGCCCAGGGCAAACAACTTCAGGCTGCCGAAGGCGAAGCCCAGAGAAGCGAAGTCTCTGCCCTTGCGGCGCACCAGGTCCACGGCGCCGGAAACGGCGGCGAAGGTGTCGCAGCCGTCGCGCACCGCCACCAGCGGCGCCAGCGCCAAGTACCAGTTCGCGACGGACGACGCCGTGGCAACGAGCAATGCCAGAAGCAGGAAGACAAGCAGGAAAACGCCGGGGCTGTTCTCTTCCCCGCGCGTGGCCGCGAGTCCCGCCAAAATGAGGGCTCCGAACCAGGCCAGCAGCGTGGCCAATCCCAACCCGGCGCGCAACAGGCTCAGGCCCAGCAGAGGTCGGAAGTCCGGCCGGCCGATGCGTCCCAAAAGCGCATGCAGCGTGACCGCGCGCCCCACGGAGGCCGCCAGAATCCAGAGCGCGGAGACGCCCGGCAGCACCGCCGCCAGGATCAGCAGGAGGCGCGGCCCCGCACCCTGGAAGATGTGCGCTACGGCGTCGGCAACCAGGATGGGCGCGCCCGTGCGCAGGGCGAACAGGTCGGCATCGGAGACGTGCAGGCTTTCGAGAAAACTCACCGCGCCCACGGCGAGAATGGCCGTGGCGCCCGCGCCGAACGTCCAGCGCCAGGCGATTTCCGCCAGCGTGAGTCCGGGATCGCGCGCGGCCACGCCCAGGCCGTGGCGGAATGGAGCCTGCTTCGCCATGGTCCTTACCGCACCACGATGTTCACCAGCTTGCCCGGCACCACGATGGCTTTCACCATCTGCTTGCCGTCGAGCGAGGCGCGCACTTTTTCGTCGGCCAGGGCGCGCTCCCGCACCTGGTCCTCGGCGAGGTCTGCGGGAATGACCAGCCGGCTGCGCAGCTTGCCGTTCACCTGCAGGGCGATTTCGATTTCCTCTTCCCGCGCCAGCTCGGCGTCGTATGGGGGCCAGGGAGCGCGCAGCAGGCTGGAGGTTTCGCCCAGCATCTCCCACAACTCGTGCGCCAGGAAGGGAGCGAAGGGCGCGAGCAGCAGCGTGACCTTGCGCTGCGCGTCGGCCACCAGCGGCACAGGCACGGCCCCATTGGCGATGGCCTCCTCGGCGCCGTAGAGCGCGTTCACCAGCTCCATGACGGCGGCGATGGAGGTGTTGAAGTGCCAGCGTCCCTCGAAGTCGTCGCTCACGCGGCGGATGGTCTGGTGCAGCTTGCGCTGCAGGGCACGCGCCTCCGGCGTCAGCGCCTGCCTCTCGAGCGCAGCGCGCCACTGGGGATGCGCGGGCTGCGCGTGCCGCTGCACGAAGCGGAAGACGCGCCCCAGAAAACGGACCACGCCTTCCACTCCCGCATCCTGCCAGTCCAGGTCGCGGTCGGGCGGCGCGGCAAACATAACATAGAGGCGGGCGGCATCGGCGCCGTA
>CAYRII010000030.1:0-17514 GCA_964424245.1 uncultured Terriglobales bacterium
GGCGTAGCAACGCACGCGGTTGCGGTCGAGCTTCTCGTAGAGATCGCCCTCGCGGACATGGTCGTACAAAATGTCCCGCAGAGTGGACATAGCCGCCGTCCGGCCCGGTCCCGTGGGATGCAGGCGGTGCTTTCTTTGGTTATTCTACTCCTGATCCGCTTCCATCCATCTCCCTGGGGGCATCATGGACGGGGCGACCTTTGTGAACGAACTGAAATCGGAGTGCGAGAAACTCCTGGCCAAGCTGAACGCGGAGCCGGACGTGGGCGCGGTATCGCTGCCCTCGCTCGCTCCGCTGTTGAAGATGGCGCTCAAGAACGAAATGGAGGCGGCGGAAATCGCAGCGCAGTGGGTGGCAACCACTCCGGAGCTGGAGGCCAAGCTGGCGCTGGCACGGCACGCGGGCGATGAGGCCCGGCACTACCAGCTATTGGAAGAAAAGGTGCGAGAGCTGGGTGTGGATCTGGCGGGTTACGATCCGCTCCATCCGCCCAGTCCGGTGCTGGAGTACCTGCGGACGCTGCAGTCGACGGCGGAACGTGTGGCCGCGGCGCTGGTGGCGCGCGAAGCCATGGGCGGGCGTCGCAATGTCCAGTTCATCCGGTTGCTGGAAGCGGCAGGGCAGGGGGAACTGGCGCGACTCTATCGCGAGGTGATCAATCCCGATGAGGACCGCCACCACCGCGCGGGCTGCGCAGTGCTGGCGCTGGTGGCCATCTCGGAGAAAAAACAGCAGCTCGCCCGCCGCGCTGCCCTGCGCCTGCTGGAAATCGGAGACCGCGCGCGCGATGCTGCCATGGCCAAAAGCGGCGCGGCATGCGTGCCCGGGTGCTGAGTTTGGGAGTGGAGGAAAAACCCATGTCGGATCTTGCCAGCAAGAAATGTGTGCCCTGTCGCGGGGGCGTGCCTCCGCTGAAAGGTGCCGAACTGGTTGCCTTGAGCCGGCAGGTGCCGGCGTGGGAGGTGATCATTGATCATCACCTTGCGAGAACCTTTTCGTTTGCGGACTTCCAGCAGGCGCTGGACTTTGTGAACAAGGTCGGGGAACTGGCGGAGGAGCAAGGCCACCACCCGGACATCTACCTGGCCTGGGGCAAGGCGCAGATTACGATCTGGACGCACAAGATCGACGGGCTGACGGAGAGCGACTTCATCCTGGCGGCCAAGATCGACCGTTTCTAGGTGCACCCGCGCCCGGCTATCCCATGGTGGAGGTATGTTCCGGCTGTATTTTGTACAGCACGCGCACCTCACCCGGCTGGCGATAGGGGTACTTCTCCGCACCCAAGTACTTTTTGGCCATGCTGTCAATGTGCTGGTCGGCGCCCTTTTCGGTAATCTCAACAACTTTTCCGCGGATTTCAAGGTACCGGTACGGGTTATCCGGGTCAATAATGCTGAGGGCGACTCGGGGATCGCGCTTCAGATTGCGGTCCTTTTGCCGTCCGCGGGCCGAGTTGATGATCACGCGATCGCCTTCCAGGTCGCACCAGACCGGCGTGACCTGCGGCCGGCCGTCGGGCATCAGCGTGGCCAGGCTGGCAAACGCTTTCTTCTGAAACAAGTCCAGGAATGATTCGGGAATTCCGTGAGGCATGATGGGCTCCGTGGCAGCAAGTGTTTGATGTCATACTGACGCATTTCGGCATGAGGAATCAACCCAGCATCGGACCCAGTCCGGGCGCGCGTCCCTTGTCGCAGAAGCCCTTTCTTCCGGCCGTGGGACAAACTGCGGCATGAGTCGGCGCACGCACATACGTGTTGGGCTCTCGATTTCACTGACGGGGAAATTTTCCCTGCAGGGACGCCAAGTGCTCGATGGAGTCCGCGCCTGGAGCGCCTACGTGGATTCGCTGGGCGGCCTGGCCGTGGGAAGCGACCCGCCCCTGCCCATCCGCATTCTCTACCTGGATGACGAAAGCCGCGTGGATGTGGCCCGGCAGAATGCCATCCAACTGATGGAAAAAGACCGCGTGCACCTCCTGCTGGGCCCGTACTCCAGCGGACTGGCGCTGGCGGTGGCAGATGCAGCCGAGCTGCGCGGCCGCGTGCTGTGGAATCACGGTGGCAATTCCGACGCCATCTACACGCGCGGCTTTGGCCGCCTGATTGGGATCGGCAGCCTGGCCAGCGATTACTTGCGCGCACTTCCTGGGTTCCTTGCCCGGACCAGGCCGTCGGAACAACGCATCTGCGTGCTGTATTCCACCGGCGGGACGTTTGCGCAACAGGTGGCGCGAGGTCTGCAGACCGAGGCCGCCCGCATTGGTCAGCACACCATCGAGCTGCTTCCGGTGGCCTCGCCCGTGGAGCGGCTGGATTTGGTGGTCAGCCAGTTTCAGGCGCTGGCTCCCGACGTCCTTGTGCTCTCGGCCGATTTTGAAGATGAGACCCATATCCTGCGCACGCGTCCGGTGTGGCCGGAGTGCATCAAGACCATCGTGGCCATTTCTGCCGGCGTGCACGCCTTTCATGACGAACTGAAATGGCTGTCGGAAGGAGTGATTGGTTCCAGCCAGTGGGAGGCCGGAATGCAGTTTCCCGAGTGCCTGGGGCCGGATGCGCAATGGTTTGCGCGGCATTTCGAGGAACGCTTCGGCCGGCCCGCCGAATACACGGCCGCCGCCGCGTTTGCCACAGGTCTGATCGCTTCGGAATGCATTCGCCGAGCCGGGTCCATGGAAGACCGCCGCCTGCGCGATGCGGCCGCACAACTGGATTGCTTCACACTGTTTGGGCGGTTCCAAATCGAAAGCCGCACCGGCTGCCAGATGGGCCACAAGCTTCTGTTGGTGCAGTGGGAGAAGGGACAAAAGGTGCGGCTGGATCCTGCCGGCACAGTGCAGGAGGTCTGATAGAATTCCGCGCTCTGCTGAAAGGAGTCTGTCCCATGAAGGTTCGCCTTCCGTCGCTTGCGGTCGCGGTGCTCGTTCTTGGAATTCTTGTGGCGTTTGCGCCCGGTGTTGTGGCGGCACAGTCGCATCCCGTGCTGCCGGAGGACTTCCACACGCTGACCTGGGTGGGTGATCCGCAGTGGTCGCCGGTGGATGACCGCATCGTCTTTGCCACCAGTCGCTCCAACGAGAAGCGCGATGGATACGACTCCAACCTCTGGATTATCAGAGCCGACGGAACGGGGCTGCGGCAGTTCACCTACGCGCCGGGCACCGATCAGTCGCCGCGCTGGTCCGAAGACGGCCGCGAAATTCTTTTTGTCTCCTCACGCGGCGGCGGGGCGCAGGCCTGGGTGCTGCCCGTGGAGGGCGGCGAAGCCCATCGCGTGACCGACTTTCCCCTCGAGGTCAGCGATGTGCGCTGGATTCCGGGCTCCCGCGCCATCAGCTTTGTGGCGCGCGTCTTGCCCGCCTCGCCCGCCGGCATGAAGAAACCCAGTGAGATGGAAAAGCCCAAGGACCCGGACCTGGAAAAAGGCGTGCGCGTGATACGCCAAGCCATCTACCGCGCGGGAAAGTCGTACTTCAATGGGCTGCGACCCCACCTCTTCACCCTGGATCTCGGGAGCAGCGAACTGCGCCAGTTGACCTCAGGAGAGGTCAGCGTCTCCGCATATAGCTGGTCGGCGGATGGCATCCAGGTGGCCGTGAACTTCAGCCACCTGGGAGACGCCACGGACATCGGCCTGAGCAACATCACAGTCCTCAAGCGCGACGGCACGGTGGTGCGGCAGTTGAATGACAAACCGGGCTATCTGGGCGGCCCCATATGGCGCCCCCGGCATGCGGAAGTGATGGTGTTCCGCGAAAGCCCTGAGGGATTCAACGAAAAGATTTTTCTGGTTAACACCACAACCGGCGCCTGGCGGGAAATTGTCACCGGGTTCGACGGCGACCACGGCGTGTGGCGCTGGAACCAGGACGGCCAGCGGCTCTTTGCGCTGACCGGGGAAAAGGGCGATGTGCACGTGTGGGAGATGGATCCGGCAAGCGGGCGGGGACGCCGCCTGACCTCCGGCCGCCGCCAGATTGGCATGCACACGCAGATGTTTGCCTCGCCGGGCTTCAGCCTGTCTCCGGATGCGGCGCGCTTTGTCGCTGCGGAAACCACCTCGGACCGGCCGGAAGAACTGATTATCGGCACGTTGGCGGATGGCTCCACTCGCGTACTTGCTGACTTGAATCACGAATGGCGCGCGCGGCACAAGCTGATTCCGGCGGAAAAGTTTGCGTTCAAGGCGCGCGACGGCGCCCCACTCGACGCCTGGATCATCCCGCCGGCGGAACTCAAGCCCGGCGAAAAGCGGCCTCTGGTGCTGGAGATCCACGGCGGTCCGCGCACCATGTACGGGGAACACTTCATGCAGGAGTTCCAGATGCTGGCGGGGATGAACTACGGCGTGCTGTACGTCAATCCGCGCGGCAGCACCGGCTACGGCGAGGCCTCAACGCACGCCACCCTCAACAACTGGGGAGGCACTCCCTACACCGACCTGATGGACGCGGTGGATGCCGCCATCGTGCGCTACGCGTGGGTGGACAAGGACCGCCTGGGAGTGGGCGGCGGCAGCTACGGCGGATACATGACCGCCTGGATCATCGGCCAGACCGAGCGCTTCAAGGCCGCAATCCCGATGCGTGGCGTGTACAACTTTTACAGTTTTCCCCTCACCACAGACATCCCTCATTTCACCGAAGTTGAATTTGGGTCACTGCTGTGGGGCGATCCGCAAAAGCATTGGAAGTTTTCTCCGCTGGCCTACGCCGACCGGGTGAAGACACCCACGCTGATTATTCACAGCGAGAACGACTTCCGCGCCCCCATACCCGATGCCGAGCAGTATTATGCGGCTTTGCGCCTGCACGGCGTCCCGGCGGAGTTCGTGCGCTACCAGGACGAGGGCCACGAGCTGTCCCGCTCGGGGCGCCCGGATCGGCGGGTTGACCGGCTGGAGCGCATCGCGGCCTGGTTCAAACGCTGGCTGGAGCCGGCGGCGACGACTGGCCCGGCCCACTGATGCGCCTGCGCCGGGGCTAGCGCCAGGCATCAATCAGACGGCGCAGCAAGATCAACTGGCCCAGGTGATAGGCATTATGGTCCGCCACCAGCAGGGCTTCGCGCAAAAGTGTCTGGCCGGTGCCGTGAGGAAAGGGAGCCATCAGGTCCGCCTCCGGATTGGCTACGAGCTCTTGCATGGCCTGCAAGTCCAGCTGAAACGCAACGATGCTCTTTTCCCAGGCTTCGTCGTCCGGCGGCGCGTCACCCACCGGCCAGTAGCCTGAGGGAAACTCGGGAGACACATGGGCAGAGTTGCGGCTGAACTCCAGGATGTCCCACTGTGCGATGCGCATGTGTTCCAGGAGCCGCCAGGCAGAAAAGGGTTGCCGCGCCGGTTTCACGCCGCGCAGCTCGGGTGCCAGGCCCTCGATGGCTTCGTCGAAATTCACATGTGCTCCTTCGCCGCGCAACAGATACAACAGGTGTTTGCGCAATGGCTCCTGGTCCATGTCTCCTCCTCTTTCACCAAAAATGCGGCGCCCAGTTTGATAAGATCCTCGAGCTTGCAGGGAGGCCGGCTGCGCCCTGGTTTTTCTAGCGCATTGGATTTCCGGGAGGCGCCCATCGGCTCGCATTTTTTTGCCGCCCGGGCAGCAGCGCCCGGCTTTCTTCTGCGTCTTGCTACGGAACGGATCCGGCAGGCACAAACTAACACGGAAAGTTCCCATGACGTCCAAAGGTACCTCTTGATCCGAACCCGAATCGCATTTGTCCTGTTTGTCCTCGTTCTCACCGCAGTTCAGGCGCAGCAGTCCGCCTCCACGGGCGCGTGGACGGAGCTCAAGGAGCTGCCCGAGCCGGTTTCCAACAACGCGGTCGCCAGCGTGCGTCATGGCCGCCATACGCTGCTGTTTTCGTTTCTCGGCATAGGGCCCGGAAAAACCTGGGACGCCATCACCAACAGCGCGTGGATGTTCGACACGGAAAGCGGAGATTGGACCAAGCTGCGTTCCGTTCCCGGGCCCTCCGGCCGCCTGGCGGCTTCTGCCGTCAGCGTGGACGGGCGGGTGTACATTCTGGGCGGCTACACCGTGGATGCGCGCGGCAACGAGCTCTCTGTTCCCAACGTAGACATCTACGATGCTTCCAGGCACGTCTGGCGACGCGGCGCAGATCTACCCGTGCCCGTGGACGACGCGGTGGTGGGCGTCTACCGCAACCGCTATGTGTACGTCGTGGGCGGGTGGTCGCAGAAGGACAACGTGCGCAACGTGCAGATCTACGACACGGAGAAAAACCGCTGGCAGCAGGCAACGCCCCTGCCGGGCACACCCGTCTTCGGCCACTCGGGCGGCATCGTGGATGACACCATCGTCTATGTGGACGGCGCATATCCCAATACGCCAGGGGCAACGCCTCGCTACCTGCCCGCAGACGAATGCTGGATGGGCAAGATCAACCGCGGCGACCGGACGGAGATTGCGTGGACCCGCCTTCCCGGCCATCCTGGCCGCTCCCGCTACCGCATGGCGGTTGGAACCTGGGGGAAGCGCATCATTTTTTCCGGCGGTACCGACAACCCGTACAACTACAACGGCGTGGGATACGACGCGCACCCCTCGGCGCCGGTGGCAACCACGTTTGCCTGGAACGCAGCCAGCAACCGGTGGGAAACGCTGCCCGACAACCCGCGGCCTACCATGGACCATCGCGGCCTTGTCCCCACGCGCGAGGGGATGGTGGCGCTGGGAGGCATGGAGGCGGGCCAAAAGGTTACCGCGCGCGTGGTTCAGCTAGCCCCCTGACCCTGGTTCAGTAGAAGTGGATGAGAAATTACCGAAGTTTTTCGGCGGTTACCTTGGTGACGTTTACACTTCGGGCCGTTCGCCGTACCGTGGTACCTGATTGGCAGTTCTGGGGGAGGGCTGCCGTCGGCGTCCTGAGATCGAACCCGATCCAGGGCGCCTTTTCTTTTCCTTTCTTCTGCGAGACCTCAACCCCGCCAGGCGCCAAAATGGGTTTCTGAGACTTTTTGCTCCGCCCCGCATCTACATCTTTTGAGTGGTACGATAGCAAGAATCGAACGCCCGCCAGGAATTTGAGAATTCGCTGGATTCGGGGAGTCATCGGCACTCATCATTGGGAGGCAAAATGGCAGGGAACGGAATCGTAGAACTAACAGATGCAACCTTTGACCAGGACGTGCTGAAGTCCGACAAGCCTGTGCTGGTGGACTTTTGGGCAGCCTGGTGCGGCCCGTGCAAGGCGCTGGCGCCCATCGTGGACGAAGTCGCAGCCGCCTATGACGGCAAGGTCAAGGTAGCCAAGATGGACGTGGACCGCAACAACGCCACGCCGCAACGTTACGGCGTGCGCGGCATTCCCACTTTGCTGGTGTTCAAGAATGGCCAGGTGCAGGAGCAGATCGTGGGCTACGTCCCGCGCGAAACCATCGAAAAAGCCCTGAACAAGCACGTGGGATAGGCGCTTCTGCGAGCTTGCGAAAATTGAAATGGAAAAAGCCCGGCTTGGAGCGGGGCTTTTTGCCGCAGAGCGCCACCGAGCGGTTTCATCCTGTGCGAAGCCGCGGCTCGTTCTAGCCCCTGAAAAAACTTCTTGTGGAAACAGCCCTGCGCGGCCACACTTACCCCCGCCCTGTCTGAACAGGCAATCCTCTGCGGGGGTCTTGCATGAAGGGCCTGCTTCGCATCCTCTTGCCGCCAGCGCTCTGCCTGGTCTTCTGCCTGGGTGCTTCCGCACAGACGAACGGCGGCGTTGAATATGGCGTCGGGGAGCGCATCCTCGACTACCACAGCGACGTCGAGGTATTTCCCGATGCCAGCATGCTAGTGCGCGAAAGCATTCGCGTACGCGCCGACGGCGACAGAATCCGGCGCGGGATCTATCGCGACTTTCCCACCCGCTACAAGGACCATTTGGGAAACAACTACGTGGTCGATTTCGAGGTGGTCGAGATTCTCCGCGATGGCAAGCCGGATGGCTACCACCTCGAGAACCAGATGAATGGCACGCGAGTTTACGTTGGCCGGGAGAGCGTGTTTCTCAATCCCGGCGAGTACACCTACACGCTGGCCTACCGCACCAATCGCCAACTGGGGTTTTTCCCTGACCACGACGAACTCTACTGGAATGTGACGGGCAACGGGTGGGACTTCGAAATTGACCAGGTCTCGGCCACGGTGCGTCTCCCCAAAGGCATCTCGCGGGAGGACATAAAGCTGGAAGCCTATACCGGCGCCCAGGGCTCCAGAGACAAAGACTTCCAGGCAAGCAAAGAATTTGACGGCACAGTCCGTTTTGAGACCACGCAGATGCTGCCTTCGAATCATGGCCTGACCATTGTGGTGGGCTGGCCCAAGGGAATCGTGGCCGAACCCACGGCGGAGGTGAAGGCAGGATACTTCATCCGCGACAATCGCAACGTCCTGGTCGGCGGGCTGGGCGTCTTTCTGTTGTTCGTTTACTACATGGTGGTGTGGGCGCGCGTGGGCAAGGACCCGGAATCCGGCCCCATCATGGTTCTGTACGATCCGCCGCACGATTTTTCCCCGGCCGCCATCCGCTATTTGACCAAGATGGGTTTTGACGACAAGACATTCGCCGCCGCGGTGATCAACATGGCGGTCAAAAACTACGTTTCCATCAAGGACAAAGACGGCACCTACACCGTGGCCCGCAGGAAAGACGACAAATCCGCGCTGTCACCCGACGAGAAAGCAGCGGTGAAGCACCTGCTGGACTCAAGCGGCAGCATCGAGCTCAAGAACGACAACCATGCCTCCATCAGCGCCGCACGCGAGGCGTTGACAGCCACCCTGAAGACCAGCCTGGAAAAAGTCTACTTTGTGACCAACGGCCGCTACATGATTCCCGGGATCGTGATCACGATTGCAACCGTGGCGGCCATCGCGCTGTTCGCAGAGTCGCTGGAAAACCGTGCCGTCGCTGGATTCATGACCATCTGGCTCTCCGGTTGGACCGTAGGGGTGTATTTCCTGCTCTCCCAGGCGCTCACGCTTTGGAAGAGCGCTCTTTCCGGCTGGGGGAAGAATCTCCTCAACCTTCCCGCCGCCTTGTTCATGAGTCTGTTTGCGCTGCCCTTCCTGGCGGGCGAGATTGCGGGGCTGTGGTTTTACAGCCAGGCGGCCTCGGTAAGCGCGGTGATCCTGCTGCTAGGGATGCTGGCGCTGAATATCCTTTTCTATCACCTGCTCAAAGCCCCCACGCGCGCCGGGCGGGTGATTCTGGACCGCATTGAAGGCTTCAAGATGTTTCTTACCGCCGTGGAAGTGGACCGCATGCGCGCGTTCAGCTCCATCAACAAGACCCCTGAGCTGTTCGAAAAGTATTTGCCCTACGCCCTGGCGCTGGACTGCGAAGAGCAGTGGTCGCAACAGTTCGCAGAGGTGTTCGCCCGCGCCGCCCAGTCCGGCCAAACCTATACGCCCGCGTTCTACTCCGGCTCAAACTGGAATTCCCTTTCTCCGGGTAACTTTGCCTCGTCGCTGGGCAGCTCATTCTCAAGCGCCATTTCGTCTTCGGCAACGGCTCCGGGTTCAAGCTCGGGATTCAGCGGAGGAGGAGGCGGCGGCGGGGGCGGTTCCTCCGGCGGAGGCGGCGGGGGAGGAGGCGGCGGCGGCTGGTAACAGAGAATCCGGTATTTTCACGCAGGGCGTTTCAGTACTTGCGCAGCACGCCGATCACGCGACCCTGAATGTCCACGGCTGCGGCCGGAACCACGATGGGCTGCATGGCGGCGTTGGAAGGTTGCAGGCGCACGCGGTCGCCCTCTTTGTAGATGCGCTTCAGCGTGCTTTCGGTTCCGTCCACCAGCGCCACCACCAGCTCGCCGTTCACCGCCACCCGGGTTTTTTCCACCAGGATGTAGTCGCCCTCGACAATGTGCTCGTCCTGCATGGAATCGCCGCGAACTTCGAGCACGAAGACGTCCTTGGAGCGGGTGAAATCGGAGAGCGAGATGGTCTCCGGGTTTTCCACGCTTTCAATGGGGCGGCCGGCGGCGATGCGTCCCACCAGCGGCAGTTGGAACGGTGCCGCCAGCGACTGCCGCACTTTTCCCTTGGGAGGCAACAGGTCAATGGAGCGGCTGCGGTTGTAGCCGCGCTTTAGCAGGCCCTTTTTCTCTAGGTTGGAGACGTGTTTGTGCACCGTGGCCAGAGAGCTCAGGCCCATGCCCTCGCGGATTTCCTCAAACGACGGGGAGTAGCCGTGGTCGCGTACAAAGTCGGCGATAAAGTCGTAAAGTTCGCGTTGCCTTCGAGTGAGCGCCATAGTGGCGCAAGTATGAGCGAAGAAAAGGCGAATGTCAAGCGCCGACTGGCACATGGGCGATGCGAGCGAAATCCAGCCGGAGAAATAAAGTCAAAACTGCACCGGCCCTCCCGGGGTCTTTATGATGGAGGAGCGGAATGAGTAGGACGGCCGAGGCACTTTTGAGCGACGCCATTCCGATTGCGGACTCTTCCGAGGACGATCTGGAGGCATCGGTCCGCGAGCACGCGCGCCTGGTGTTCCGTATCGCCCATGCCCTACTGCGCAACCACCACGATGCCGAAGATGCAGTGCAGGAAACATTTCTCCGCCTGGTGAGGCACCGGCGGAAGCTCACTGCAGTCCAGAATCGGCGTGCCTGGCTAGCTCGCATCGCTTGGCGGACGGCGCTGGACCGGGTTCGCGCCCGGGGCAGGACGGCCTCTGAAGTTCCTTTGGTCGCGGCTGGGACTGTAGCCGGGTTGCACGCTGCGGGGGCAGGGGCCGAACAGATTGCTGCCGGGCAGGAAATGCTGGCCCTGACGGAATGTCTTCTGGCCGGGCTGCCTTCGGACCTGCGCGAAGCGCTGACCCTCTCCTCTATCGAAGAACTCTCCTCGGCTGAAGTTGGCGAAGTCTTGGGTATCACGGAAACATCCGTGCGCAACCGCGTGTTTCGCGCCCGCCGGCTTTTGCGCGAAAAAATGGCCGCGGTACTGGAGGCCGGATATGAGCGGTAACAAGGACAATTTTCTCGACGAATTGCTGGACGCTTCGTTGACGCAATACACGAAGGCAGAACCCCGTCCGGGGCTGGAGCAGCGCATTCTGTCCAGTGTTCGGGAATCGCAGCAACACCGGTTGCGGCTTGATTGGAGATGGGTGCCGGCAACCGCTGTGGTTGCAGCCGTAGTGGCGGTGGCGGTGTATTCGTCCCGCCCGCCGGCCGTGCCTCACCCGGCGACTCGCCTGGCCGGGGTGGCGCAATCTGCGCCGCCGGCCATCGGTTCAACCGCAAAGCCAGAGCCGCCGCCGCAAGCGGCTGCCGCCGTCCGCCGTCCGCTTCCAGGCGGTCCTCAGGAACGCCCGGTTGCGGCCGTGCCGCGCGCCGCGACGTTCCCGCGTCCCGCACCTCTCTCTCCGAATGAACAACTGCTGCTTCGTTATCTCGACCGCGCACCACGCCATACGTTGGTCGCCTCGGCTTCGAGTGCCCTGCCCCTGGGCGACGTTGTCGTTCCGGAGGTCAAAGTTTCTCCGCTGCAAATGCAACCGTTGTCGGACCGTACCGGCGAACTCAATTGAAGTTAGGAGAATCCCATGAACCGAATTGCGACCTTGTTTTTGTTGAGCCTGATGATCCCTGGAGTCGGTGGGGCTTCTCTCGCCGCCCAAGAGACAAAATCCGCCGTCTCGCGAGAAGAAAAACCCGCGGTCACCTACAAGCTGGAGTTCACGCTTACTGAACTCGAGGAGGCCGCCCGGGTGAACTCGCGCAGCTACACGCTCCTGCTCGAGGAGGACGCCTGGGGACGCATGCGCATTGGCACCCGCGTTCCCATCAGCATGGGCGAAGGCAAGGGAATTCAGTACATGGATGTCGGCTTTAGCCTGGATTGCCGATTGAACCAGAACAAGAGCGGCCTGCGGCTGGAAACCCGGCTGGAAGTCAACTCCTTCGCGCCAATTCCGCCATCGGACGCTTCCAGTTCCCGCGAGCCTGTCTTGCGCAACATGCGGAGTGAGCTGGCGGCCTCGATCGTGCCGGGCAAGCCCATACTCCTGTCCAGCGTGGATGAGTTGGGAAGCCGCCGCCGCTTCCAGCTCGAAGTGACAGCGAAGCGGATGGAATGACGCGTTCCCGGGAAGAATGGGCTCGACCGCGATCGCGACCGTTACCGCGCCACGGCTCCCATGCCGCTCAGGATTTCGTCCACCGCGGCGATGGCGGTCTCCAGCTCCCGGTCGGTGTTGTAGAAGTGGGGCGACATGCGCACCCCGGCCTTGGGACGAAAGTCGACCAGAACGTCGCGCTTGAGCAGCTCGGCGCAGACCTCCTGGGAGTTCGGCATGTCGATGGAAACGGTCCCGCCCCGCTGCCGGGGATCGCGAGGCGTGTTCACCCGCCACCCGCGACTCTCGGCCAGCGCGATCAGCCGCGCCGTCTGCTGCTGCGATTTCTCGCGGATTTTCTCCACGCCCACTTCGCGGATGATCTTGAGGCCGGGCCGCGCGGCATAGAGAGCCGGCAGGTGCGTGGTGCCGTTCATGAAGCGCAGCGGCGGCTCACCGTAACGAATGGGTCCAACCTCGAAGGCAAATGGGTTCTGGTGGGCGAACCAGCCGGTGAAGGTGGGCTCCAGTTTGCTGCCCAGTTCCGGCCGCACATAAAGGTAGCCCACGCCGGCGCCGCCGCACAGCCACTTGAGCACGCCTCCGGTGGCAAAGTCCACGTCCAGCTTTTGCACGTCCACGGGCACCGTGCCCAGCGATTGAAAAGCATCCAGCACCACCAGCGCTCCGACTTTGTGCGCCTTCTCCACAATGGCGGGAACATCCTGGATGAACGAACTGCGGAAGATGACGTGCGAAATGGGGACGAGCAGCGTTTCCTCGTCGATGGCGTCCAGCAGGCGCTCGGTGGGCACATGAACGCCGTCGTCGGTCTTCACCATGTGCACGCGGGCGCCGCGCTTGCGCTGCGCCTCCCAGAAGTACATCACCGAGGGAAAGTTCAGGTCGGTGTAGACCACCTTGTTGCGCTTTCCCTGGAAGTCGAAGCACGAAGCCACCACCGCCTCGCACGTGGTTACGTTCTGGTGCGTGGAGACCGTGCCCTGGGGCGCATTCATCAGCACCCCAATTTCATCGCCCACCTCAAGCGCCAGCATCCACCAGGCTTCTTCCCAGGCGCGCACGCCGCGCGTGGCCCAGATGTCGGCGTAGTCCTTGAGGGAGTCGTAGACGCCGAGGGGCATGGCGCCCAGCGAGTTGCTGATCATGTAGGTGGTGCGTTCCAGGATGGGAAACTGCGGCCGATAACGCAGCAGGGCGTCTGAGCTGGATGTGGCAGTCATGAGAAGATTGTAGCGCGTCGGCGCGGCATTCGCAGAGTCTGCTCCGGGGTTGTCCGCGAGGCTGGTTTGCTGCGACCTGCTGCTTCCGCATACAATACGCAATTCCCCTGATCTGCTTTCGCCCATGGCAGACCTCGCCAAGCGCGTCGAGAAGGCCGAAAAGTACTTGCAAAAGGGCAAGACGGACCACGCCCTGGAGGAGTACCTCGGCATCCTGCGAGACGACCCCAACCAGGATGCCGTGCGTCAGGCAGCGGCCGATTTGTGCGTCTCGCTGAACCGCACCAGCGAGGCCGCCGAACTCCTCGGCACTCTGTTTGACCGCCAGGTTTCGGTGGGCGACGTCAAGAACGCCAACATCACCTACAAGAAGCTGCAGCGGTTCACCACGCCCACGATGGACCAGTCGTTCCGCTTCGGCCAACTGATCGAGAAGTCCAGCAAGAAGGATGCGCTGGATGCCTACGAAAGCGCCGTCAGCGGGATGATTGCCGCGGGACGCAAGCCCGATGCGCTCAGCGCCTTGAAACACGTGGTGGCCCTGAGCCCTACGGTGCAGAACTACAAGCGCGAAGGCGAACTGGCCGCGGAGCTGTTCGACGTTCGTGCCGCCGCGGAAGCCTTCTACCAGGCAGGCGAACTGGAAAAAAAGGAGGGGCGCGACGCCGATTCCTGGTACGAGCGCGCCTACACCACCGATCCCACGCACAGTCTTGCAGCGCTTGGCCACGGGCGCGCCCTGCGCCTGAAAGGAAACGCCGAGTCCGCCGTCAAGGTTCTGGAGCCCCTGGTGAGCGCGGCGGACGCACCCCCGGAGGCGCGGGAGGCGTACTGCCGTGCCCTGCTGGCCTGCGGCCGGCCGCTGGACGCTGAGCCCTACGTCTGGGAGTTGCTGGAGAAGGACCCCACACAGGCGGATGAGGTAGGCACCATGATTGGGGCGCTGCTGCAGGCGGACCAGCAGGAGAAGGCCTTGGAAGCAGCCCGCCGCCTGGAAGAGCACCAGCAGAAACACAACCGCCGCCGCGAGTTCGTCGTCCTGCTGAAGGAGAAAACCGAGAAGCTGGGCGCGAGCGTGGAATTCCTGGAATACATGGTGGAGCAATACAACACCAACAATCGCGAGCAGGACTATTGCGTCACGCTGCTGAAGCTTTTCGACCTGTATTACGCCGCGGGAAACTTCATCAAGGCAGGCGATTCGCTGGACGCCGCCGCTGAAGTGGATCCCTACGAGCCCGGCCACCAGAAGCGCCTGGAAATGCTGCGCGGCAAGGTGGATGCCTCACGCTTCAATGCGGTGGCCAACCGTTTCCAGAACGTGGCCAAAGTGGACGAGGCCGGCGGCGCCGCCGCCCCGCTCGATACCGGCGGCGACGAATCCACCGTGCTGGAAGACCTGATGCTGCAGGCCGAAATATTCCTGCAGTATTCCATGCGCTCCAAGGCCGTGGAGCGTCTGAACCGCATCCAGAAACTGTTTCCTCGAGAGGAAGACAAGAACGACAAGCTGCGGCTGCTCTACCACAATGCCGGCCTCTCGCCCAAGTACGACGGCGCAGCGCCGCCTCCGGCGGCCGCAGCCCCGGCAGCAGCCCCGCCGCCCGTAGCGCCGACCGCGGCCGGGAACGAAGGCGCCGTGGATAACTTTGCCCGGGTCACGGAAATCACGCGCAACATCTATCGCCAGGGCAATGTCAAAGGCGTGCTCTTTGCTGCAGTCAACGACGTGGGACGACACTGGGAAGCCAGCCGCTGCGTGGCCGGCCTTTGCACTCCTGGTAAACCGCCCTCGGCGGCGCTGGAGTACTGCGCGCCGGGCGTCAAACAGTCCGACGTGATGTCCATTGTCAAATTGATTGGGGCGCTGCAGACCCTCGCCGTCAGCAAGGGGCCGGTCACTATCACCAATGCTCCGTCCGCGCCCGAACTGGCTTCTGTCAAGCAGCACGTGGACGGGCTTGCCATCCAGTCCCTCCTGGCCGTTCCCCTGATGGATGGAGACGAGCACGTCGGCGTCCTGATTCTCGAGCAGTGTGCTGCCCGCGCTTGGCGCCAGACCGATATCTTTGTGCTCAAGACCATCGCCGACCAGATGGTGCTGGCAGTGAACAACTCCCGCCTGCGCAGCCTGGTGAAGACGCTGGCCGTGACCGACGAAAAGTCCGGCCTGCTGCGCCGCGCGTCCTATTTCGACGTTTTGCTCAGCGAGGTGCGCCGCGCCGTGCAGCAGAACTCCACGGCGTGCGTCGTGCTGCTGCAATTCGCCAAGGCCGGCGCACTGGTGAAGGAAGTGGGCGAGCCGGCGGTGGAGTCCATGATGCAGCAGATCGGCCAGGTGGTGACGTCGCACGTCCGCCAGAACGACGTTGCCCTGCGCTATGACCTCACCACCATCGCTCTGGTGCTCTCCGACACCAACGACAAGAACGCCTTTTTCGTGGTGGACAAGCTGCGCAAAGCGATGAGCGGCACGAAAATGGCGGGAAGCGACAAGCCTCTCCCCATCACAGCGGGCATTGCGGAAATCGTCGCCCGCGCCAACTTCGACCCCATTGACATTGTCACCGAGGTCATCAATCGCGCCGAGCAGGCGCTGGACGTGGCGCGCTCCGAGGGCGGCGACAAGGCGCACTCCGTCGCCCCCAAGCTGGAACCCGTCGCCGTGGGCTGATTCATCCCGGCACGCAACCCTTTTCGATGTCGTCCGCTGGCCGGCTGATAGTCGTCAAGCCGGAGTATAGCCCGCAGGATGGTTTGACCTTCCCCCTGATTCTCCGTACCATCATTCACAATTTGGGGGAGAGTTGATCGGCGAAACCATCCTGCATTACCGCATTCTGGGCGAGTTGGGCCGCGGCGGCATGGGCGTGGTTTACGAGGCCGAGGACGCGAAGCTAGGTCGCCGGGTCGCCCTCAAGTTTTTGCCGCCGGAGATGGCCGGCGACCCCCAGGTACTGGAGCGCTTCCAGCGTGAGGCCCGCGCCGCTTCCGCTCTGAACCACCCCAACATCTGCACCATCTACGAGATTAACGAGCACCAGGGCAGGCACTTCATCGCCATGGAACTGCTCGAGGGGCAGACACTCGACCGCGCCATCACCTCGATTGGGCTGCGGGTGGATCAGATTCTCGAATACGCCATCCACATCGCCGACGCCCTCGATGCCGCCCACGCCAAGGGAATGGTCCATCGCGACATCAAGCCCGGCAACATCTTTCTCACCAGCCGCGGTCAGGCCAAAGTGCTGGACTTCGGCCTCGCGAAGCTGGTCGCTGACCGCCAGGCCCTGGCGCAGACTGTGGGTGACACCGGCGCCGGTCCTGTTTCACCCGCACACCTTACCAGTCCCGGAGTAGCCGTGGGCACCATCGCCTACATGTCTCCCGAGCAGGCCCGCGGTGAGCCCCTCGACGGCCGTAGCGACCTGTTCTCCTTTGGCTCCGTTCTCTACCAGATGGCCACCGGCAGGTGCCCATTCGAGGGAGCAACCACCGCCGTAGTCTTCAACTCCATCTTGGAACGCGCTCCTGCCCCGGTTCTGCAACTGAACCCGGAGCTTCCGCCGCGGCTCGACGAGATTATTATCCGGGCGCTGGAAAAAGACCGCGACCTGCGCTTTCAATCGGCTGCCGAGGTGCGCGCCGAGCTCAAGCGCCTGAAGCGCGATACCAGTTCCGGCCATACCGGGGCGGTCGCCGCTATCGCAAGCGCCTCCGGCACGACCGTGGCAGCGACGCCTTCCTCGAGCGCCGCCGTGCTTTTGGGCGAGGCGCGGCGCCACAAGACCGGTGTTACGCTGACGCTTGCTGCCCTGATATTGGTTGTTGCGGCGGCCTCAGTCGGCATTTACCGCTGGTTCTCCCTCAGCCAGCCGCCTTTCAACCCGCAGAACATGTCTGTCACGCGTCTCACCCAGGACGGCCATGCCCTCTATGCCGCCATGTCGCCCGACGGCAAGTGGGTGGGCTACGTCAAGCGCGTCGAGGAGCGCAGCCTCTGGGTGCGTCAAATTGCCACCGGCAGCGACGTTCAGGTGGTCCCGGAGGAAACGGGCTACTATTCCCCCGGGTTGGCCTTTACTCCCGACGGCAACTTCCTTTATTACGGCCACACGCGAAAAGACAACCCCAACGTCGCCGACCTTTACGCCGTTCCTTCCCTGGGCGGCACGCCTAGGCGCATCTTGGG
>CAYRII010000031.1:0-17487 GCA_964424245.1 uncultured Terriglobales bacterium
GCACGTGGTAGAGCCGCTCGGCCTGCAGGTAGTAGGGCTCCAGGTCGTCGTAGGAGATCGGCCAGGCGGGAGACACGCCACCGTGATGCTTCAGCTCGCCGAAGTCCTCCTTGCGCAGCCGGAACAGGGCCGCGCCGTAAAACTTGGTGTTGCCGCCGACGTAGTAATTCGTGTGCGGATGGAGCTCTTTGCCGTCCCCGTCGCGCCACTTTTCCTTGGTCTGGTAGAGGCCCTCGACGTTGACCGCCTTGGGGTCCCAGTTCTTTTTCTCGCGGGGCACGTAGTCACCGCGCTCCAACACAAGGATCTTCTTGCCGGAGGGAGCGAGCTTCCAGGCGAGGGTGCCGCCGCCTGCTCCGGTGCCGATGATGATGACGTCGTAATGGCCGTTCTGCGCCATGTGATTACTCCTTCCAGAAATATTCGCGCTCTACCTAGGGCCGTATTCCGGCGATGTTGAGACGCATGCGGTAGAGCCCGCTGCGCGCGCACAGATAAAGAGTCTTGCCGTCGTCATCGCCCCAGGCCATGTTGTGCACGTGCCTGGGAGCGAGGATGGTGCCGAGGTGCTTGCCCGCCGGCGAAATCACCCAGAGGCCGCCGGGCCCGGAGACATAGAGGTTGCCCTGCTGATCCACCTTGATGCCGTCGAGGGCGTCCTCGCCCGCGGCTGCAGTCATGTCGAAAAACAAGGTACCGTTTGCCAGCGTGCCGTCAGGCCTGGCTTCGTAGCGCATGACGACCTTCTTTTTCTCGTCCCAATTGCCCACGTAGAGATACTTTTCGTCGGGCGAGAACGCGATGCCGTTGGGCCCGGTGAATTCCGTGGTCAGCAGTTGCAGCTTGCCATTGCGCAGCGAATACACGCCGCTGAAAGTGAGCTGCTTCCGGGGATCGTCGAAAAACTTCGGCAAGCCGAAAGGCGGGTCGGTGAAATAGAGCGTGCCATCGGAGCGATAGACGAGATCGTTGGGGCTGTTCAGCCGCTTGCCGTCGTACTTGTCAGCCAGGACCGTGAGGCTGCCGTCTCTGTCCAAACGCGAGACGCGATGATTGCCGTGCTCATTGATGGTGAGGCGGCCCTGGCCGTCGAGCGTAAGTCCGTTCGAGCCCGGCTGGCCGTACTCGGCGATGTCCGCGCCCGAATAGCCGCTGGGCGTGCGGAAGACGCTGAGCTGCCCGTCCTTCGCGTACTTGTAAATGATGTTGCTGTTGGGATCGCTGAACAAGAGGTAGCCGCCGCCGCGCACCCACACCGGGCCCTCAGTGAATTTGAATCCTTCGGCCAGCTTGAAGATCTTGGGGTTCGGGCCGACGATCGCATCCATTGCCGGATCCAGCCGCACCACTTCCACATTGACTTCGCTGGGAGTGACGGCGCGGGGGCCGCGCGGTCCGTTATGGAACTCGAGCTTTGCGTAACGCATCCAGATGAAGTTAGTGGGCGGATTGGAAAGCGGTCCGTTAATGCCGAAGACGGCGAGCTGAATCTTCTGGCCGGGCTTGACGTCGCGCGCGATCACCAGCCGGCTGGGTGCGTTCCATCCGCCGACGACGGATCCTCCCATCTGGCCGAGCGAGCGTGGCAACTCGCCATCCACCCAGATCTCGGCGTAGTCGTCGAGAGCGGTCTCGAACACCACGGTGGAACCGGTGGGGTCGAAGTCGCCGATGCGGTCGGGGATTGTGAGCCGGATGCGGTACCAGTTAAAGCCCAGCCGCCCGGAGCCGCGCCGTTGCTGCAACGTGCCGGGCGCGATGACTTCCCACTGCGAGTCGTCAAAATCCGCGCCGCCGGCGTGGGGCGTGTAGTCGTAGGTCTTCACCGGGGCGCCGGTGGGCTGGCCGTCCGCCCCGGGGCCTTTGAAATCCACCTCGATGATCTTCGTGTCGCTGTAGCGCCACGATCCCTGCACCAGGCGCGCCCCTTCGGCGGTGGCCAGATCGATGGCGGCCAGCGGCGTACCCGAGGGAACATCGGACGCACGAACCTGCGCAACGGGGAGCGCGATCGAGAGCAGGATTCCAAACAGAATGGGAAAAGTCTTTTTCATTTCACTCTCACCGTGCGGCGGCCGCAGCGACCGAGGCGCCGGCCTTGGCAATGTCTTCATCTTCCTGGGGCGTGTTGCCGCTGACGCCGATGGCGCCCACGACGGTCCCGTTGATTACGATGGGCACGCCGCCTTGCAAAGCCACGGCGCCGGGCAGGGCGAGCGCGGCCACGCGGCCCTCGCGCACCTGGTCCTCAAAGACCTTGCTGGGCCTGCGGAAGATGGCTGCGGTGCGCGCTTTGGCGATGCCGACCTCGACGCTGGCCACCTGAGTCTTGTCCAGGCGCTCCAGCACCAGCAGGTATCCGCCGTCGTCCACCACGGCGATCACCACGGTGGCGCCGCGCTTGATGGCTTCGGCCTCGGCGGCCGCGGCAATCTGCTTGGCTGCGGCCAGCGTCAGCACCGGTTTGGTCGGCAGCTCGGCCTGAAGAGGCGAGGCCGACAATATCAAAGCCGCCAGAAGAAGTCGCAAGGTCTTCATGTCTGCTATTCCTTTCACGTCTTTACCGCACCTTCACGACGTAGTAGAGGAAGGGGTCGCTCACTTCCTTGAACAAGTGGGGCGTGTTGTTGGGAACGATGATGACGTCGCCCTTCTTGAGCATTCGCGTTTCCCCACCCTCGATGGCGCTGCCGCGGACCTCGTCGGGTGCAACGTTCTTGCCCTCGACCACCGTGCCGCCGGTGACAAACGTAGCCGTGCCTTCGAGCACGTAGATGATGTCGGCGTCGTTGTTGTGCACTTCGGCCTGGCCGGACTTTTCGCGGCGGCTGGCGTGCACCATGTAGTTGCGTCCCTGGCCGTCGAACAGCACCGCGCCCTTGGCGAAGGCGGCGGAGACCTGCTGGCTTTCGAAGTAGTTGACGGGAGCAGCTGCCCTGTTGCCGGAAAGCGCGTTGGCTCCGGCGATAGCGAGCTCCTCATCCTGCGCCGCGCTGGCCGCGCCGCTGACGCCCACGCCGCCCACCACCTGGTTGTCCACCAGGATGGGCACGCCGCCGATCAGCGGTGTGAAGTCGTTCAGAGCGGTCATCACCGTGCGGCCCTTGCCGCTGGAGTTGATGAGCTCCTCGAAGAAGCGGGTAGGCCGTTTGAACTGCACCGCGGTGCGCGCCTTGCCGATGGAAATGTTGGCGCCGGCGGCAAAGGTGGCGTCCAGGCGCTCCAGCGCCATCAGGTTGCCGCCGTCGTCGACCACGGCGATGACGCCGCCGGGCGCGTTCTTGGCCCTGGCTTCAGCCTTGGCCGCGGCAATCACCTTGCGTGCTCCGTCGAGCGTGAGGGATTTCTTGTCCACCACCTGGGCCTGCGCGGCGGCAACGATGGCCAGCGCAACCGCGGCCACACCTGCGAATGTCTTGAATGTCGTCTGCATGATCTTTTTCCTGATTTCGGATCCCGCCGGGCCCGGGAGCTGGTTGGCTCGCGCAGGGCCCGGATCGGTTCCGGGGCTGGAGCTGGTTACTTCACCGCCGAGGCGAAGGATGCTTCGCCCAGGTTGGCTTCCGCCCACGCGCACCAAATGACGACTTTCTTTACGTCCTTGATGTACTCGGGCAGCTTGATGCTCTTCTGGTAGCGGTCCGCCTGCTTGCCGTGATGCTCCATGGCCATGCCCTGCGGCTTGAGGTGCAGCCGGTCGAGCAGGAACATGGTGCCCTTGGAATCCACCACGGCCCAGTGCGGATCGGGTGTTCCCGGCACCACGAAGTCGGCCGACAGCGTCAGAACGCTGACTTTGCCTTCCTTGGTGTGGGTGACGTAGCCCGTGTTGGCCTTGGGACCCTCAAACGGCGTGCTCTTATGGCCCGCCATCATTTTGTCGCCCTTCATCTGGTCCGCAGCGAACACAGGGGTTGCGGCGAGCGTCAGGGCCACAACCACAGCCAGCGCCGCCAGTTTGCTCATGCGATTGCTCATTACCGGTTCTCTCCTTTGGATCGTCTCGATCATTGAGTTACATTGCGAAGCTATGTTTTCGGGGTAAGCGGCGCGGTGGCAAAATTCACGCCAAAGCGCCGGCACCACACCGAAACGGACTGGTACTTGCCCAGGTCCAGATCGGCGGGCAGTTCGTAGTTCTGGTCGCCCTTGTTGCCCTTGAGCGCGCCCAGGTCCAAAAAGCCGGCCTTTTTCACCGTGTCGCTATCGGCGGCATCGGGCGCGGCAACCAGATACACATGAAGCTCAGGCCCGTTGGAAGTTTCAAACTCGGTGAAGCGCAGGATGCGCCGCCCGTCCTCCAGCCGGTGCACCATGGCGTACCCTTCGGCCTGGTGCGCTACGGAGTGAAACGATCCGGCAGCCACAAGCGTCTGCGGCGTGTTGGTGGCCTTGGACTCGCTCAGCGGCGCCGTTCCAAAGTTCACGCTGAAGCGGCGGCACCACACGCTCACCGCGCGGTACTTGGCCAGGTCCAACTCGGCCGGGATGTCGTAGTTCTGATCGCCTACATTGCCCTTGAGCGCTCCCAGGTTGACAAAGCCGGCCTTGGTTACTGTTTCGTTGTCGAGCGCGTCTGCAGCAGCCACCAGATAGAGCTGCACGTCGGGACCGTTCGAGGTCTCGAAGTTGGTGAGCCGGAGCACGCGCTTACCGTCGGCCAACTGATGGACGGTGGCCGAGCCCGACGTTTTGTGTGCGCCGTCGTGGAAGGTGCCCATCAGCAGCGGCTTCGCGGCGGTGTTGGCCGCGGCGTTATCCTCCGGAAAACTCTCGCTGACGGTGGCGTCGATAAACAGCCGCTCCGGACGGAACAGGTACCAGGCGGTACCGCCGATCGCCAGAACGACAACTGCAATAAGAAGCTTGCGTGTCTGCATTTCCTGCACTCCCTGATTAATGTGAATGGGGCCGTGAATCCCGGAAAGGTTTGACTGCCTTTCCGCGCGATGAGATGCGGCAGGGTTGGATTGGTGACGCGCCCTGGAGTCACATCACAAAAAAATTTGTGGCGCAGGCGGCGGGCACACCTTCGCGCTCCGCATCGTTCGACAAACAGAACAAGCGCCGCGTAAAACGGAACTCAACTACCTCTGTTCGAGAAGCTCCCGGAAACGGCAGTGGAAGATGCAACGCTGCCGGTTGTGGTGATGCAGCTTGGCGCAATACACGTGATGAGCGCCACGGGCCCGCACGTAGGTCTCGGCGGCCAGCAGCATGCCCAGAAGCGGCGCCGTGAAATAAATCCAAAGGCTCGACCACATCTGCGGTGGCAGTGCAGAAGCCAGAGAGCGCGCGGGATTCATGCTCATTCCCGAAATCGGCGCCTCGAGGATGATGTAGGCGGCAACCATCAGGCCGGCAAACAGGCCCGTGAAACGCGCCAGACGCGCCGTGTTGGTGACGGCCAGTACCATCGACATCATGAAGAACGTGATGACGACTTCCGCCAGGAACGCGGGTCCCGGTCCGGCCAGGGGCAGGGTGGCGGCATAGTTCACGGCCTGGTGGGATATGCGCTCCCCGAGCAGCGCCGCCGCCAGGAACACACCGGCCGCTCCTCCCGCGAACTGGCTCACCGCGTAGAAAAATGCGTCCCAGCCGGCCACCTTTTTCAGGCGAAAGAACGTAAGCGTGACAGCGGGATTCAGATGGGCTCCCGAGCGCTTGCCCCAGGGTGAGTAAACGATGGCGATAAAGGTCAGGCCCATCGCCAGGCCCATGGGCACACGGCGCAACAGGGGATTGGAGATGGCCTGATGCACGGGCGAAGCCGGATGCTCCAATAGCGTTGTGAACAAGCACGCCGAGGTCATGAACAACCCCAGGCCGGCGGCTTCCATGCCGTATTCGGGCCAATGCGCGGCCAGGGCTGCCCAGGCGGGGTGAACTCCGCCTTTGGCCTCAGCGGCCGAACCCATGGCGGTCATCGCTGGAGCCATTCCGGTCTGCGCGTCGGGGGCTGCCATTTCGGCCGGTAGGATGCCCGGCGCCGGGTTTGGTTTCAGCACGCGACGCCCAGAAGCGCCCCATTGGCGGCCAAGTGCGGATTATGCAACTTTTGGCGGCTTGCGGAATCCCACCTCCAGCAGCCAGACCAGGCGATGGTCCGTCGCGGCCGAAAGTCGGGGAGGCAATCATGAAGAGGACAAGAATTCTTTGTATCTGGTGCCGCAAGCGCGTGACCGCGGACGAGATCCAGTGCGGTCGGCATAGTCACCTGGACGCGGCCGCTTAACCGCTGGGCCATCACGCAATGGTTTGGGGGCGTGGGAGGCGCACTGGAATGTCTAAGGATGAAAGTTTCTATGACGATCAGCTGTCAGGAAGCGTGGAAAGAGATCTCCAACTTTCTGGAGGACGAGATAGACCCGGCGCTGCGGGAGGTTCTGGAGGAGCATTTCCGCCAGTGCCGGCATTGCACCGCCATACTCGACGGCACGCGGAATGTGATTCTGCTGGCGGCCGACGAGCGCACGTTTACGCTACCGGCGGCCTTCAGCCGGCGGCTGCAGGAGAAACTCCTGCGCAGCACTGACTGACCTCACCCGGGACGTTTGCATGGCCCATGGTCCCACCCCAACCCGGCCCGAGCGCTCCGCCAAGGGGAAAAACCCGCCTGCCCGCCGTCCTACAGGAATGGCCGGGTATAATGGCCCCCAATTTGCTGCCAGCCCCGCGGCACCGGGTTCTGACCGGGCTCCGGCGGGTGCTAACTCCGGACGGGCACTGGAGACGGTGATGGGACGAAGCTCTGCGAAACGGGCGGAATCACCGTCCGGAGAAGTGGTCGCTCGCTCTCTGCGCGAGGAGGCCGCGCTCATCCGCCGGGTGGTGGATGGCGAGCGAGACCTGTTCTTCGACCTGATCCGGCCCTACCAGCGTAGCGTTTATTTTGCCGCCTATGGCATCGTGGAATCTGAAGCCGACGCGGAAGACGTTGCCCAGGAAGCTTTTCTCAAAGCGCTGAAGAATCTCTCCGGGTTCCGCGCAGAGTCCAAATTCAGCACATGGCTGGTCCAGATCGCCATCAATGAGGCGCGTATGCGCCTGCGCAAGGACCGCCGCCATCTCTACGATTCACTGGATGAAAAGGAAACCGAAGGTGACTACCTGCCGCGCGATTACGCCGACTGGCGCGAGATTCCTTCCGAGACGCTGCAAAAGAACGAACTGCGCCGCGCTCTGGCGCGGGCACTGGCCTCGTTGGCGCCCAAGTACCGTTCCGTGTTTGTGCTGCGCGACGTGCAGCACCTGAGCATCGCGGAAACCGCGCGTTCGCTCGGCATCAGCGAAGCTTCCGTGAAGACGCGGCTGCTGCGCGCGCGCCTGAAAATGCGCGACGCCCTGGCCCCCGGCATCGACGGCAGCTGGAGCACCGGACGCGAGGAATACAAGAAGGTGCGCCCATGGTAGCCGCCTGCGAGCGAATTCAGCGCGAACTCTCCAACTACCTGGAGGGCCGGCTTTCGTCCCCGCGGCGTTCTGCCCTGCGCCGGCACCTGAAAGCATGCGCGCACTGCCGCGCCGTACTCGACGGAATTCGCAACGTGGTTCAACTGGCGGGCGGCCAACGCGCTTTTCCCTTGCCTCCAGGCTTCGAAGATCGCCTGCGCCGCCGGCTGGCGGAAGCCATCCAGCGTCCTGCCGAGAAAGTCAGGATTCCGCTCGGCATCGGCGGCGAGTTTGCCGCGCCCGGCGACCACATTGCCTATTTCTGGCAGTCGGAGCGTGAATTCGAGGACGCGGTGAAGTTCCTGGCGATCGGCCTGCGCCAAAACGATGCCTGCGTGGTTTTTGGACACGAAGACGCCAATCTGAAAGTGCTGTCCCTGCTCCGCAGTCAGGGCATCGATGTCTCCCGGCTGATCGAGGAGCGGCGCCTCTGCGTTTTGGGCGGGCACAGCACACCCGACGAGATGCTGGCTGAGATTGGCGGCGCGTTCCAGGCTGCCCTGGCCGCCGGGGCTCCGGTGCTCCGGCTCCTCGGCAACATCGGCTGGGGCCTTACCGGCTGGCCTGGACAGGACCGCATTCTCGAGTTTGAAGCCCGCGTCACCGCTGCCGCGCGGCTGTTTCCCTGCGTGGTGATTTGCATGTATGACGTCGCTTCTCTGCCCGGCCGCGTGATTTTCAAGGGCGGATTTGAAACTCACCCTCTGACTCTGCACGGGGAACATCTGGACGAGAACCGGCATTACGTTTCCATGGAGGACTTCCTGGCCGGCCTGCAGCGCGGGGCGGATCCCGGTGTGATTCAGTAGGATCATCAGGAATGAGCAAGAAGAAAGCAAAATCCAAGTCTCTCAGCCGGCCAACGGCCACGCCGGTTCCCGTGGAAATCAGTTGCCGTGAGGTCCTGCGGGAGATCTCCAATTTCATTGAGAAAGACATCGATGAGGGCTTGCGCGACATGCTCAAGCGGCACTTTGCCATTTGCCGGCACTGCACGGCAGTTCTGGACGGCACGCGCAACGTCATTCTGCTGAGCGGCGATGACTGCACCTTCACCCTGCCCGCCGATTTCAGCGCGCGCCTGCAAAAGAAGCTGGCCGCCCGGTCGCGCGAGCAATAGCCTCGCCCAAAGTCTTTTTCTTCCACGCCTGTGTAACTTCTGTTTTCCGCCCGTATCCAATCGGTGTGCGTTCGTGTTCCATTCCAGGAGAGAATCCTGTGCGAAATCTTTTTCTAGTCCGCCTGTCGCTGTTGTTGTTCCTGTTTTGCCTTGCTGCAATGCCGGGTTGGGCGCAACACAAAAACGAAGTCGGCTTGCTGCTGGGTGGAATCGTGACTCCCGACCAGGGCATCGTACCCAGCGGTCGACTCGAGATTGGCGCCGGCTACACCTTCCAGGCCACCTACGCCCGGCAGTTGACCAAGAGCGAGAAGATTGCTCTCTACTTCGAGGTGCCTTTCCTGGCCACTCCGCTGGTGGACGTGCGCTCGGGCGACCCGGCAGCGCCGCAGAACTACGCGTCGCTGTTCGTCACCCCCGGCATCCGCTTCAAGTTTCGCCCGGATGAGCGTGTGTCGCCGTTTTCTTCCATTGGCGGCGGCTATGCGCGCTTTGACGAGAGTGAGCTGCGCATCGATGGCGCGCCCAATACCGGTGCACGCGGTACCAATAGCGGCGTTCTGCAGCTCGGCGGCGGCGTAGACTACAAAGTGTTCAGCCGCATCAGCCTGCGCGGTGAGGTGCGTGATTTCTACTCCGGCAAGCCGCAATACAACGTGACCCCGGAGGGCAGCCGCCAGCACAACGTGGTTGTTTCCGGCGGCTTCGTCGTCCACTTCTGAGGTGAACCAGCTTGGCCCGGCGGATCGCGGGCAACCGCGTTGCTGTACCTCTCATGAGCATGCGAAAGCTTCAATCCGCTGTCGCTGTGATTCTGGCGGTGCTCCTGCCCGTAGCCGGCACGGCCTCCGAGGCGCCGGCCCCGCAGCTCGACCGCGGCTTCCATCTGCTCTACAACCTGGACTTTGCCGCGGCACAGAAGGAATTCGCCGAGTGGCAGCGGCTTCATCCCGACGACCCCATGGGGCCGGTAGCGGAGGCTGCCGGCATGCTGTTTTCCGAGTTTGACCGCCTGGGCGTTCTGGAGACGCAGCTGTTTGTGCGCGACTCCAGTTTTTCCGACAAGCAAAAGTTCATGCCGGACCCTGACTTGCGAGCGCGCTTCGAGCGTGCTCTGGAACGAGGCGAGTCGCTCGCCATCGAGCGCCTGGCGGCCAACGAGAATGACCGCGACGCGCTCCTCGCCATGACCCTCTCCGAGGGCCTGCAGGCCGACTACGCGTCCCTCATTGACAAGAGCAACCTCAAGGCATTGAGCTACACGCGGCAGGCCACCCAGTGGGCCGACCGGCTGCTGGCCGTCGACCCCGAATGCTATGACGCCTACCTCGCCACTGGGATCAGCAAGTACATTGTGGGCAGCCTGGTGGCGCCGCTACGCTGGGTGCTGCGCCTGGATGGCTACCGCGGCAACAAAAAGGAAGGCATGGCAGAGGTTGCCATTACGGCCGAGCGCGGGCGCTACCTGAAACCCTTTGCCCGCGTGCTGCTGGCTGTGGCCCACCTGCGGGAAAAGGACATAGCGCAGGCGCGCGCACTGCTCACCGGCCTGCGCGACGAATTTCCTGCGAATCCTCTCTTCGCGCGCGAGCTCGCACGTCTGGAGAAAGACCCGTCCTGCAAGAACTGTTGAGGTGATCTGTGGCGTTTCGAGTATTTCGTTTCCTGAGTGTTCTGGTACTGCTGGCCAGCGGCGCTTTAAGCGCCCTCGCCCAGTCACGTCCGCTGGACGTTGAACGTTCCACCCTGACGGTGCGGGTCTTCAAGGCGGGCCTGTTTTCGGCCTTCGGCCATAATCACGAAATCCGCGCCGGCCTCTCGTCGGGGTCGGTGGACGAAGGGCCAAATCCGTCAGTCGAGCTCGAAGTCGACGCGCGTAAGCTCACGGTGCTTGATCCGCAGCTCAAGCCCGAGCAGCGTGCCGAGGTGCAGAAAACCATGCACAGCGCCGATGTGCTCGACAGCGAGACTTTTCCTCATATCCGCTTCCGCTCCAACACGGTGGAAAAAATGGGCGACGGGCGCTTCCTGGTGAAAGGCGAGTTGGAATTGCACGGCCAGGTGCGTCCGGTGCAGATGACGGTCAAGGGCGAGGCCGGCCACTACCAGGGCACGGCTTCGCTCAAGCAGCGCGACTTCCGCATCAAGCCCGTCAGCGTGGCCGGCGGCACCATCAAGGTGAAAGACGAGATCAAGATCGAGTTTGAGATCTTCCCCCGCTAGCCGGCTGACCCCGTTCGCAACCGCCCGGTTGAATTCCTCGGCGAATCCGGCGACCTTCTACTACACTAGGCTTGGTTCGGGCGCGTAGCTCAATTGGATAGAGCACCGGCCTTCTAAGCCGGGGGTTGCAAGTTCGATCCTTGCCGCGCCTACCACGTCTTTTCATTCACTTGCCTTCTGCCCAGTTTACCGCGGCGCGAGCTCTCCCAAAGGGAAACCCGCCTGGCCGGGCCCGTGCTGACTCGCGATCGACAGTCCAGGAAATCAGTTTCCCGAGTTATCCGGGTTGGCGCCAACCCGGGCGAGGATGCCCTCCGGCGCCGGCAACAGGGCGAGCCACTTGTCGCGCTCGGCCTCGAATTCGGCGCGGTCGCGTTTGGCCACAGGTTCAGCAGGAGGCAGGCGCAGGGCCTCGAAGTTGCGGAAGCGGCCGTGCTGCGTCACACGGAAGTCCAGGTGCGCTCCGGTAGCCAGCCCGGTGGAACCAACGCGGCCGATGACCTGGCCCTGGGCGACGCGCTCTCCTCTTTTCACCAGAATGCTCGAAAGGTGGAGGTAGAAGGTGTCAAAGCCGTTGGCATGGTGCAGGTGAATGGTCTTGCCGCCGCCGCCGCTCCATCCCGCCGCGATCACGCGTCCATCGCCGATGGCCTGCACCGGCGTGCCCGCGGGTGCGCCGTAGTCCACGCCCAGGTGCGGGCGGCGCCGCTTGAGGATGGGGTGGAACCGGCTGTGGCTGAAGCGGGACGTAACGGGGGCGGTAAACTTCAACGGCGAGCGCAGAAAAGCCTTCTTCATGGACGAGCCATCGGACGCGTAGTAGGCGGACTGTCCGGAAGGATCGCGGAAGAGCACGGCACGATACGCCTGCCCGCGGTTGACGTACTCTGCCGCCAGGATGCGCCCGTAGCGCACACTGCCGTCGCGCCCCGAGACCTTCTTTTCCACCACCACGCCAAAGGTGTCGCCCGCCTGCGGGTCGGTGTAGAAATCCAGGTCCCAGCCGAAGATGTCGGCCAGAATCAACGCCAATTCGGGCCGCTCGCCCATGTCGGTGACGGCGTTGAACAGGGAGTTGCGCACTGCGCCGCCGACGGGCGCCACTTCGGTGGTGAAGGGAATGTCGCGGACTTCGGCATGGAAAGCGCCGCCGCGGCGGTCCACGCGCAGCTCGCGCTCGGGGTCCACCAGATATCGTACCGAGCGCAATTCACCGGCGGGCGTGCGTCCCAGCGCCAGTGGCTGCCCGGCGCGCACCTTGCGCAGGTCATAGGCCTGGCTGGCCTGCTGGACGACCTGGAAGACCGTTTCCCGGTCCAAGCCGGCGCGCTGCAGGAGCTCCGCCAGCGTAGTGCGGGAGGGAATGGTCTGCTCCACGAACTCGACCGATTGCGCGCGGATGCGCCGCGCCACTTCGTGAGAAAGCTCAACCTCGCGGGTGAACTGCTGTTGCGCGGATTCCACGCGGTCAAAGGAAACCGCCAGAACGGCGGGTCCAAGAATTGCCAATGTAACGCAAACCAAAAGGAAACGACGGTTCAATAGTCTCTCACTTTCAACAAGTTGCGAAACTGAGCATGGAGCCGCCTAGGATACCGCACTATCCCTTGTGCCAAAAGAACAAAGGCCGTGTCAAAGGGAAAAAGCCGAGGCGTCACCGACGAGGCAACGCGGCCTGGGCGCGGCTAAGACCGAGCACGGTTCCGCTCATGCTCCGCTAGCCCGCGGATGTCAAGGCATGTGGATAACGCGCGCGCGGGCGTCAGGTGGCCTTGGCGCCCGGGACGAATTCCACGCCCACGGCGGTATCCTGCACGTCGCGCACAATCACGTCGCGCGTCTTGCGGTCCTGGTGCCCGGGCATGACCACAGTGACGCGCAGGTTTTGACCGGGTCGCAGATTCGCGGCAACGGATCCTGGCCCTATCTGGATCAGCATGCCGCCGTCCCCCTGGACGGTGACACGGCCGATCTCGCGGCCGCTCTCATCCAGCGCCAGCGCGGTTTCGTTCAGTGGCTTGCGTTCAAAGCGACGTCGTTCCTGAGTCATGTTGGCGTCTCCGTTTCTGGCTGTGGCCCGGCGCCCGCCGGGCCGGTTACTTGCCTCCCAGCACCATCTTGGCGATGGTCTGGAGCTGCATGTTGGAGGTGCCTTCGTAAATCTTGCCAATCTTTGAGTCGCGGAAAAACTTCTCCACGGGATAGTCCTTGGTGAATCCGTAGCCGCCGTAAATCTCCACCGCCAGCGAAGTCACGCGTTCCGCCACTTGCGAGGTGAACAGCTTGGTCATGGCGGCTTCCTTCACAAAGTCCATGCCCGCATCCTTCATGCGGGCGGCGTTATAGACCATCATGCGCGCGGCCTCAATCTCGGTGGCCATCTGCGCCAGCTGGAACTGCACGCCCTGGAACTCGGCAATGGCTTTGCCGAACTGCTGGCGCTCCTGCGCGTACTTTACCGCGCACTCGAAGGCGCCGCGGGCCACGCCGGCCATCTGCGCCCCAATGCCGATGCGCCCCTCGTTCAGCGTCTCGATGGCAATCTTGTAGCCCTTGCCCACTTCGCCCAGGGCGTTCGCGCGGGGCACCTTGCAGTCTTCGAGGATCAGTTCACAGGTCGAAGAGGCGCGGATGCCCAGCTTGTCCTCTTTCTTGCCCACGGTGAATCCGGGGAAGTCCTTCTCCACCAGGAAGGCGGTAATGCCCTTGTAGCCCGCCGTGGGATCCACGGTGGCAAACAGGACGAACAGACCGGCTTCCTTGGCATTGGTAATCCAGAGCTTCTGGCCGTTGAGCACGTAGTCCGAGCCCTTCAATTCGGCTCGGCACTGCATGGCGAACGCGTCCGAACCGGAGCCGGCCTCGCTCAGGGCATAGGCGCCCACCAGGTCGCGCGCCATGCGCGGCAGGTAGCGGCGCTTCTGGTCGTCGGAACCCCAGCGCAGCAGGGCGTTGTTGACCAGCGTGTTCTGCACGTCCACCACCACGCCGGCCGAGGCGTCCACGCGCGACAGCTCCTCTACCGCCAGGATGGCCTCGAAAAACGTGCCGCCTCCGCCGCCCAGCTCGGCCGGTATCTCGATGCCCATCAGGCCCAGTTCGAAGAACTGGCGGATCAGGCCGGGGTCAAACACTCCCTTTTCGTCCATCTCCCGCGCCAGCGGGCGGACCTTGTCGTCGGCAAACTGGCGGATGGTGTCGCGGAACAGGACTTCGTCTTCGGTAAGGGCCACGAGGGGGGCGGGTGGTGTCGGTTTCTGGGTCAGCGTTTCAGCCATGAATCATTCGCATGGACCACACAATCTGCAGCCTATCTGCGCCGATTGTACCACTCGTTGCGGTGGCTGGAGTCGCGGGCTTGGGCTTAGGATCTGGTCTGCGTACGCCGGCGGCTGACCACGCGCAGTCCCTGGCCTTCAAGGATGCGCCGGATCTGGGAGCGCGCATGCACCGCCCAGGGACCGGAGGTATCCAGGCGCACGTAGGCCTGCCAATGGGGCAGCGCTTTGTGCGGCCGGCCCAGCTTTTCGTAAGCCAGCGCCAGATTGTAGTGGGCATCGCCGTAGGTAGGCGCCAGCAGGATGGCCTGGCGGTAGGTTTCCACTGCTTCCGGCAGCCGGCCGGTCTCGTCCAGCACGTTGCCCAAATCGAAGTACGCCAGAGCGTAGCGCGAGTCCACCCGGACGGCGGCGCGGTAGTGCGTTTCCGCCAGCACGTACTCGCGAAGGTTGTAGTGCAGCGTGCCCAGGTTGATGTGCGCCGCGGCGTGCCGGGGATCTAGCTCCAGCGCCTTTTGGTAGGCCTCGATGGCTTCGCGCTGCGAAGCCGGGTCTTCCTCCAGCGCAATCCCGCGGGCGAAAAAGTCTTCCGCGGATTCAGCCGTGCGCAGGTACCGCACCTTGGCGGCCACCACGTTTTGCGAGGACGCAAAGTCCATCACGAACTGCCCGGCAATGGGCTCCACCGTGCGCCCGTGGTGGCGGAAGGCCACCCGCCGGGTGGCGGTGGAGAATGTGCTGGCCTCGAGCAGCGGGTTTTCCATGCCCGCCACCTGGCGCTGCATGGCATCAAGCGACTGGCGAATTACCGCCGGACGCACGCGCTTGGCCCGCAGGTCGCGCAGCTTTTTGAGTTGCAGGAGTTCGAAAAAGGAATAGGTTTCCGCGACGGCAATCAGTCCGGCTTTTTCCCAGCCCGAAAGTTGTCGCGCCGTGATGCGCAGGATGCGCAGTACGTCTGCTCGTTGGTATCTTTCCACGTCCCTCGGTTGATCCGTGGTGGTACAGCCTGAGCGGTATTATCGGAACGCAAGCTGTGGATAAGCAAGGAGAAAGTGCGCCGGGAAACCAATGTGCAACTGCACCGAAATTGGTTCGCTGGCGCGCCGCCCCAAAATCCTCGTGCCGGAAGCCGCTGCTTTGAAATCTCGCGGCGCGTGTTGCAGGCGCGCTTTACGCTCGCCGCATCGCGCCGGTAGAATTGTTGTACCAGGTTTTCCCTTCGGGCCGACGTAGCTCAGTTGGTAGAGCAGTCGATTCGTAATCGACAGGTCATCGGTTCAAGTCCGATCGTCGGCTCCAGACTTTTTCTTCCAGCCGGGACTCCCTGTTTCGGTTGCGGCCGGAGTCGGTGCAGTCTCAATCGCCCGCTCGTTCAGCAACCATCGTTGCCGGAGTTGAAGCGACAAGGAACCCGCAACGCCTCCGGGCAGCATGGCGCGCACGTGCTTCGCAGTGCTGCGCAATTTCCGCAGCGGCGGCGGCGAGCACAGAAAACGAAAAGGCCACCCGGGCAAAACGGGCGGCCTCTTCTTCTAGGGAGAATAGTTCCAACGGGCAAGCCGTCAAAACTTTTCTGCTGAAAATCTTAAGAGGGGTGAATCAAGGGTGTCAAGCAATTTCTTGATAATAAATATCTTTATTTTCAGTTACTTACGAAATAAACGAGTTTTCCAGAAAAGTGACAAAACTTGTCACTTCAAGCCCTTGAATGCAGTTAAAGCTCTACCTTGCAAGCGATTACATGGAGCAGGGAAATCTACTTGCGCAGGTTCAACTGGATAATCTCGACGTCCTGGCTGCGGTCGAAAACCCTGTCCGGGAAATAGCGTTTGGCCAGGATACGTACGCCGCCAAAGGCCACGCCCATCACCAGCGCAAAAGCCAAAAGAAATCCCACCAGAGTGAAGATCGCCAGCAACAGGTTTCCGATGTTGTCGCGCTTGCTGAGGAAGGTGTTCTCGTTCCAGGTGACCTCTGCGTCATAGTTCACCGCGGCCAGCAGGGAGCGGGCTTCCTCGGCGGTGGCCTCGCCCGTCACCACGGCCACCAGCGGTCCGCTGCGCTTGGCGCTGAAAGCTGGGCGTCCAGGGGCGGCTTCCGGTTGGGAAGATGCTTGCGGCGCGGGGGGACGGGAAGCCTCGATGGCTTTCAGTCGCTCGGTGGCAATCTGCGGTGTGGGATAGGAAATGAGCAACAGGGTGGCGGTTCCCGACGCGGTCTGGTACTGGCCGAGAACCACCTCGGGGCTCACGCTGAAATCAACCAGGGCCGCAGGGAGCGGCGCCTCGACAGCGGCAAGCCCTACCGGCCCGACGACGTAGCGCGCGGAGTTCCTTACATACCTGCTCTTGGGGAGATATGTGGGCAGGGTAGGCGGGCTGCTGGTCTCGCGCCTGGAGGGCTGGGGGAGGGCCTCCGCCAGCGCGCGCAGCTCGGCCGCGGACATGGCCGTCACCTTGTCCAACATTGCGGTTACCAGCACGTTGCCCCGGTAAAAAAGCACCTGGCGGTCGGCGGAAGCGCCCTGCGAGCCGATGTCCTCGAATTGCATCTGCGGCAGCTTGTAGTAGGTGAAGGCGCCGTAAGCGCCGCTGGCATCGGCAAAGCGTGCCGCCCGCATGGTGAACTGGCGCTCGTCGCGGCGATAGGTGGCGGTTTCGAAGTCTGCGAAGCCGTACTCGCGGAGCAGCGCAGGCGCCGAGGGGTCGGCTTGGCGGGGATCGCTTCCGGCGGTGGAACCCGGCGCCTTCGTCCAGCCGGCAAAGTCAGGCGGCAGAAGCGGCGCCGCTTCCTGGGCCGGGGTTGCCGCCACCACGAATAGCAGCACTGCGATGGTCAGGATTGGCTTCATGAGGTTTCCCGGCTGAAAAAACGCCACACGGGCGCAGCCACAACTCGGCGAACCGGGAAACCGCGCACCCAGTCTCCGGTTCCTGAGATTAGACACCGCTGCAACCCCAGACGATTTTACGCCGGGTGGGTGAAGAATGGCCAAGCGCTGCTACCGGGGCAGGGAGAGTTTCCGCAATGCTGCTACTGCCCCGACTCCGGATCGCTGCGGGCAGCTACCTTGATGCCGCTCAGCCCGTCGGCGTACTCGGCCACACCGCGAAACAGCGACTCGGCAATGCGTTGGCGATGGGCATTGGTTCGCAACTGGCGCTCGTCCTTGGGATTGCTAAGGAAGGAGACCTCCGCCAGGATGGAAGGCATGTTGGCGCCGATCAGCACCACAAACGGCGCCTTCTTCACGCCGCGGTCCTTTAGCCCCGGGGTTCTCGAGGAAATGCTCTGGTGCAGCGCCTTCTGCACGGTGGAGGCGAACTCGCGCGACTCCTCGATCTTCTCCATCATGGCGATCTTCTTCACCAGGTCTTGCAGCTCGTAGATGGAATTCTCCGAAACCGC
>CAYRII010000032.1:0-1416 GCA_964424245.1 uncultured Terriglobales bacterium
GAAGCCCTTCCAAGTCAACCCGGCATTCCTGGCGCCAGCTTCTTGTAACCGTCTGAAAATGCCGCTCCCGCACGTTGCCGCGGAGCTACCGTTTTATGGCGATGCCCAGCACTTCGAAGTGCGCTCCCCGCAACAGCGTTCCCGACCCCAGAAAGGCGCGCGCGGGAAACTCCTTCTTGAAATATGTGCGGTAGATGGCGTTGAACTGGTCGTAGAGGGCGATGTCCGAGCAGGAAACCTGCACCCACACCAGGTCGTCCGTAGTCATCTCCGCCGCGGCCAGCGTCGCCTGCATCGAGTCCATCAGAAGGCGCACTTCGCGATCAATATCTTCCGGCGCCCGACCGGTCTTGGGCTCCAATCCCAGATGCCCTCCCAGGTAGAGGGTGCCGCCCACCAGAACGGCATCACTGAAGGGCAACGGAGCGCCGGCGCCCGGAAGCTTGATGAAGCGGCGTTTGGTTGCCGGCGACGTGGCTTGCGCGGAAGCAACAAGTGCACCCAGCAGGATGACCACAAGCAGAACCATATGGAACAAGTTCGATCGCCTCACCATCGTGTCTTCTCCTCGTGAAAAAGTGTTGCATGGGGGAGATAGAGTACCGCATCGAGTGCAGACGTGCCCGGCGTGCGGAGATCGATCCAGCGCGAAAAAGCAAAAGAAAACCGGCCTTGCGGAAGACTCCGCAAAGCCGGCTAATGGAACCGGTGGTTACCGCGAGGGCGGGTTCTGCTCTTCGGTTTGGGGAACAACACCGGGAACGCGGGGCATGGTTCCCACCTGACCGCGTTCCGCATCGCCCACATCGATGTTGTTGTGCGCCAGGGTCAGCCCGGTAACGCGGTCGAGCTCCACCCGGGACTTCTCATAAGCCGAGCGGGCTGTGACCAGATTGGATTCGGCCACCGCCAGGTCGCGTTGCGCCTGCAGCACCTGGAAGTTGGTGGAGGCGCCGAGCGCGTACTTTTTCTGCTCCGCATCGAGGGACTGCAGCGCCAGCTCACGGCCTTTCCGTGCGGCTTCCACACGTGCGCGGTTCTGCTGCACGGTGAACTGCGCATTGCGCACTTCGATGCCCACCTGGTTTTGCAACTGCTGCAAGCGCAGCTGGGCCTGGCGATACTCCAGTTGAGAGCGCACCTGGTCCGCTTGCGCCGAGCGGTTGCGGATGGGGATGTTCAGATTCAGGCCCACGGCATAATCCGGAAAATCGTGGTCAAACAGCCGCGCGAAAGCGTTGGGGAAGCCCGTGCGGAGAATAGTCCCGGGCGGGATCAGGGGATTATTCGGGTTCTGTTCGCCGGCCAGCGCGGAAGCTCCGTACCAGGCGAAAAGGTCCACAGTAGGCAACAGAGCGTTGCTCGCCGACTTGTTGCTGATTTCGCGGTTGGTGAGGTCAATGCGCGCCTGGGCGA
>CAYRII010000032.1:1516-17092 GCA_964424245.1 uncultured Terriglobales bacterium
TCAATGGGCGCCAGCGTGCCGATTTCCACCTGCTTGCGGTTGTCCGAGAGCGTTTTCTCCGCCAGGGCAAGGGATCGCTCCTTTACCTTGGCGTCCTCGTACGCATTGACCAAGTCCCAGTAAATGTTCTGGATCTGGGAGACGGTGGCGATCACCTGGTTGCGGAAGGAGATATCAGAGATTTCCCGGTTGTTCTTGGCGATGCGAATGAAGCGGGTGTTGTTAGCCAAGCCGAATCCGGCGAGCAACCGCTGCCGGACAGACAAGCGGAAAGCCGTGTTTATCTGGGGCACGAGCGAGCTGAACAAGCTGTTCGTGGTGGAACGGGAGTTGTTAAACGTCACCTGCATGGCCGTTCCGCTGTGGAACGCCTGAGAGTACGTGAAGTTGGCGGTGCCGGTGTTCTGTTGGAACTTGTCGACACCCGTTGTGACGGTGTTGGACAGCGGGAAGGTGGAATGATTGATGCTCAGCGAAGCGCTCAGCGACGGATCAAAAGACTCCACCGGCGCTCCGGTGCCCAGCGTGGTCGTGACCAGGCCGGCCGCGCCGGTGCCCACACCGCCGGCGCCGCCCGTGGTTCCGCCGGGGCCCGCGCCCGCAGCACCGGTCCCAAAGCCTCCCACGCCGCCGCCTGGAGTACCTTGAACCAGTCCAGTAGCCACACCGCGCACGGCAGCGCCGGCCTTGGTGCGCAGGATGTCGGTGTCGGCGATGGACAGGTTATAGCGCGCGATGGCCAGGTCGAGGTTGTTTTCCAGCGCCATCGCGATGGCGTCGTTCAGCGAAAGCATCAACTTGCCGTCGTGCATGGACTGATTGAGGCGGTCGGTGTTGCTTGTCCGCGGCTCCTGCACCATGCGGGGCGTGTACGGGGCGAACAGGTTCAACACGTGGGACCGCGGCTTGGAATAGTCAACGAGTTCCTGGGCAACCGCCTTGCCCGGAGCCGTTAGTGCAACGGCGAGCAGCACGGTGGTCAGGATAGGAGATACATTCACACGGTTTCGCGACATGCGCATGCGCTTCTTCTCCGTCAAAAGCAAAAAAAGATTTCAGGAATCTGATACTCCCTTAAGACTTCCGAGACCCCGATTTGTCAACGCGATATACGGCAAAACAGAGGCGGCAGTTTCATGTTTTTTCACACTTCAGGCGCCTGCGTCTCCTCTCGAGTGCGTTCAGGTGACAGGGAGTCCGATAGTATATCTCACCGGACAAAGACTGCGACCGGCGGAATCCGGCCGCCGGCAGCGGCTATGCCTCAGCCCGTGAAGCGCACTCTCAAGCTCGTGCTGGCCTATGATGGCGCGGATTTTCACGGCTGGCAGGTTCAACCCGGCCTGCGGACGGTGCAGGGCCTACTGTCAGACGCGCTGGCGCGGGTCACCGGCTGCAGAGTGCTCCCCCAAGGGTCGGGCCGGACCGATGCTGGAGTGCATGCGCTGTCGCAAGTGGCCTCCCTGGAACTTGAGGCTGCCATTCCCACAGGAAATCTAGCCAAGGCGCTCAATGATTTGCTGCCGGCCACCATTCGCGTCCTGTCTGTGAAGGAGATGGAAGCGGAGTTCCACGCGCGCCATTCCGCGCGCGCCAAGACCTACCTTTACCGAATCTTTCGCGAAGCCATCTGTCCTCCGTTCCTGGCGCGCTACGTCTATCACTATCCCTATCCGCTGGACGAGGCAGTCATGCAGCGGACCGCAAAGATGGTTGAAGGAGAGCATGATTTCACCTCCTTCGCCGCAGCCGATCCGGAGCGCGGCAGAGCGGGAGCGGAGACATCCAACTTGCGCACGATCTTTGCGTCCTCCTGGGAGCGCCCCGGCGAAGAACTGGTGTACACGGTGCGGGGCAGCGGGTTCCTGCACCACATGGTGCGCAACCTGGTGGGGACGTTTCTGCTCGTGGGCAAAGGCGTTCTGGATGAACGAGGACTCAGGCGCATCCTCGATTCGAAAGACCGCTCAGCCGCTGGAGCCACGGCGCCCGCCTGTGGGCTCTATCTGAAAAGCGTGGAGTATTGATTCAGCGGACCCTTGAAACAGGGCGCTGTCTTCGAAGCAGGCGGCCCGGCCAATTTCTAGGTTCTATTGGCGGCTGGTTTTGGGTACACTCGCCTCCACGGTACAGCCAATTCAGATAAACCCGAAACCTATCGAATTCCATGGCTACTGAAACCGGTGTGGCCCCTAGGGAGATTGTTTCCCGGGACCCTGCCACAGGCGAGACTCTAGGTCGATTTGACTGCGGGAGCACTGCGGACGTCCGGGCCGCGGCGCTGTTCGCGCGCAACGCGCAGCCGGAGTGGAACCAGGCCGGCGTGCGCCGTCGTGTGCACGTGATCCGCCGCTTCATGCGCCTGCTGCACGAGCGCAAGGCTGAGGTAGCACAACTGATCACGCGTGAGTCCGGAAAACCCTACGTCGAATCCCTGTTGACGGATGTGCTGGTGACGCTGGAAACGGCTCGTTTCTGCTGTGAAAGCGCCTACAGCTTCTTGCGTCCGGAACCGGTGCCCCACGGCAACCTGGTGATGAAAGCCAAGTCGGGCCACATTCTGCGGGAGCCATACGGTGTAGTGGGAGTCATCGCGCCCTGGAACTATCCGTTTTCGATTCCGGCGGGAGAAGCTCTGGCGGCGCTGGTGACGGGAAATGCCGTGGTCCTGAAGCCCTCGGAATACACTCCGTTGACGGCGCTGGAATTGCGCGCGCTGCTGGTGGAAGCGGGGGTTCCGGAGAACGTGTTCCGCGTGGTGATCGGCGACGGTTCCACGGGCGCGGCCCTGGTGGAGGCTTCGCTGGACAAGCTGTTCTTCACCGGCAGCGTGGCCACGGGGCGGCGGGTGGCACAGACCGCGGCGTCGCGACTGATGCCGGTGGTGCTGGAGTTGGGCGGAAAGGACCCGATGTTGGTGCTGGACGACGCCAACCTGGACGTGGCCTCTAGCGCAGCCGTCTGGGCAGCCAACGTAAACGCCGGGCAGACCTGCATTTCGGTGGAACGATGTTACGTGCACCGCAGCCGGTACGAACCCTTCCTGGAACTTTGCCTGTCCAAGATGCAGCGGTTGCGCGTGGGCAGTGGGATGCTGGCGACCACGGACGTAGGACCGTTGATCCACGAGAACCAGATCAGGATTGTGGAAGAGCACGTGGAAGACGCGCGTGCGCGCGGCGCGCGCCTGCTGACGGGCGGCATCCGGCTTTCCGACCTGGGTCAGAATTTTTACGCGCCGACGCTCTTGGCCAATGTGGACCACAGCATGCGCGTGATGCGCGAAGAAACCTTCGGGCCCGTGCTGCCCGTGATGCCCTTTGACAGCGAAGACGAAGCCGTGCGCCTGGCGAATGACTCCGAGTTTGGCTTGTCGGCCAGCATTTGGACCAGGTATGCGGCCCGCGGAGAGGAACTGGCGGCCCGGCTGCAAGCCGGCGCGGTGATGATCAACGATTCCATGTCCTGCTACGGGATTCCGGAAGCGCCCCACGGAGGGGTGAAGGCCAGTGGCTTGGGCCGCACCCATGGGAGGCAGGGACTGGAAGAAATGGTGCGCGGCAAGTACGTGGACTCCGACTTTCTGCCCGACTCCAACAAGGTCTGGTGGTTTGGATATGGCGTCAGGTTCACCGCCCAGATGGAGGATTTCGTGGACTTCCTCCATGCGCGTTCATGGTGGCGCCGAATCCGAGGAGGCTTGGGGGCGATCGCGGCCTACTTCCGGGACGGGCGGCTGTAAGCTGCGGTTCGGGAGGCGTGTTTAGGGTCAATCTTCGCGGATTCTTCGAGTACAATGGGCCTTAAGATGTGAATTTCTACCCGGCGCTGGTTTTCCGGGCCACAAAACGCGGAGAGCGGGCTGGAACCCGCAAGCGAGGAAGATACATCTTGTCCACCACCGAGAACGCTCTGCCTTCCGCCGCATCGATACCCCAGTTGCCCCACCACAAGGTCAAGGTCAAGATCAAACCCGGGCAGCGCGCCTGCAACGAGAAGAACGAGAAAGGCAAGATCTGTGCCGGCCACCTGAAGCGCTGGTTTTACGCAGCGGACGCGAAGGAACAGACGTGCGGCGACGTCACCCAGGTGTTCGGCGAGAACACAGAAATCTATCGCTGCGAGCACTGCAAAACGCTCTACCTCCCGCATCCGGATGAGCCCAGCGGGCTCAATGTGGCGGGCAGCGGGCAGCTTTCCGTATTTGGCCTCACCATTCCAGCCAAGGAGACGAAGGGCTAGGATGGGAGAATTTCTGCAGAAGCATTCCAACCTGATCCACGATTGGAACCAGGTGGCCCAGTCCAGCCTGCGGCCGGTGAAGCGCGTCCTGCTGAACGATGAAACGCTGCGCGACGGCCTGCAGTCTCCTTCGGTCAAGGACCCGACGCTCGAAGAAAAAGTCGAAATCCTGCACTGCATGGAGTCGCTGGGGATCAACTCTCTCGACCTGGGGCTGCCGGGTGCGGGACCGCGCGCCTGCGAGGCGGTGGAGCGGCTGGCGCGCGAGATCGCCGATTGCCGTTTGAAAATCCGGGCCAATTGCGCCGCCCGCACCCACCGGAACGACATTCGCCCGGTGGCTGAGATCTCGCAGAAAACGGGCCTGCCCATCGAGGTCGCCACCTTTCTGGGATCCAGCCCCATCCGGCGCTATACCGAGGGCTGGAGCGACGATTTTCTGCTGCGCACCACGGAAGAGGCCGTGCGCTACGCCGTCTCGCTAGGTCTGGACGTGATGTACGTCACCGAGGACACGACGCGTTGCGACCCGGAAACCATCAAGCGGATGTATTCGACCGCCATCCAGTGTGGAGCCAAAGCCATCGTGGTTTGCGATACGGTGGGACACGCGACACCGGACGGGGTGCGCGCCTTGATCCGCTTCATCCTGGAGGAAGTGGTGCAGCCATCCGCCGAGACCATCCGCGTGGACTGGCACGGGCACTGCGATCGCGGCCTGGCGGTGGCCAATTCGCTGGCGGCACTGGCCGCGGGCGCGGATTGCGTGCATGCCTGCGCCATCGGCATCGGGGAGCGCGTGGGCAACACGCAGATGGACCAGATGCTGGTGAACCTGAAACTGATGGGAGTGGAGCCCTGGGACCGCCAGGACCTGACGCGGCTGAAGGAGTATTGCGAGTGCGTTTCCCGCGCCACGGGCGTTCCCATCCCGCAGAACTACCCGGTGCTGGGCGCCGACGCCTTCCGCACAGCGACGGGCGTGCACGCCGCGGCCGTCATCAAAGCCTACAAGAAAAACGACGTAGAACTGGCCAACAGCGTCTACTCCGGTGTACCCTCGCATATCTTCGGCTTGGAACAAGTCATCGAAATCGGACCCATGTCCGGCAAGTCGAACATCCTGTTCTGGCTGGAGCGGCACGGGATTGCGGCCACGGAAGCGGTCGTGGAGTGCATCTACGAGCGCGCCAAGACGTCGGACAGGCTGTTGTCCGAAGCAGAGATTTTGGAATGCTGCCGCGTGGCGGCAAAATCTGCGAGCTGAGGGAATCGCAAAACTTGCCGGACGAAAGCAAACTGCAACAGCCTGCTGTGGGCGAACCGTACAAGGTTGCCTTCACCACCCGATTTCCCGCCGAGGTTGAGGCCATCGCGCCGGTGGTGGAGCGCGTGATGGAGATCGCGCGCCAGCTGAAATTTCCGGATGAGAAAGAAGCGGAAATCGGGCTGGCGCTGCAGGAAGCGCTGGCCAATGCCGTGAAGCACGGCTGCAAGAACGATCCCAACCTGACCGTGCAGTGCACCGTGGCTACGGAACCCTCCGGAGGAATGGTGATTGTGGTTCGCGATTCCGGGCCGGGATTCGACCCGGGCAAAGTTCCCAATCCCAAGGAAGAGGAAAACATCTTCTCCGACCACGGCCGGGGCATCTTCATGATCAACCAGCTCATGGATGAGGTGCGCTTCGAGCGCGGCGGCACCGAGCTGCACATGCGCAAGAGCAACAAGCCCTGAGCCGCCTGCTTCCAGCCCCTGACTTCGCCCCGGTTTTACGTATCCTTCGCGCATCGCAGGCGCTGCACCGCACTGCGGTTCGCCCGCGGAGCGCGGCATTATTTATAGTAGGGGCGACTTTCGCCGCGTTGCTCTTCATGGTATCCACTTCGCGATCGCGCGCTGCCGTTGTGCCGGCCACAGCCCGGCAGGACGTGGACCGTGTGGCCGCGCGTCCGGAGGTGCATAAGGCGCTCTCTTGGTTCCACGCGCACGAGGAGCAACTGCGCAACCAGCAAGTGGAGCTGGTGCAGATTCCCGCGCCGCCGTTTGGCGAATCCGCGCGCGGCGAATGGCTGCGAAAGCGTTTTCTGGAACTGGGATTGGAAGACGTGCACGTGGACGAGGTGGGCAACGTGCTTGGACTGCGGCGGGGCGCCCAGCCCGCCGCCGGACTGGTGGCCCTGACCGCCCACATTGACACCGTGTTTCCCGCCGGAACTCCGTTTGAAGTGCGCCGGGACGGGAGCCGGATGTTCGGACCAGGAATCTCGGACAATGGGGCCGGGGTGACCGCGTTGCTGGCTCTGGCGGGCGCGATGCAGGACTCCGATGTCCACCTGGCCGCGGGCATTCTCTTCGTGGGCAACGTGGGAGAGGAAGGCGAGGGAAACCTGCGCGGCATGCGCCACATTTTTTCTGCGTCGCGGTTCAAGGATGTCATTGCCTACACCGTGGTACTGGACGGCGCGACCACCGACACCATCGTGACCCAGGGGCTGGGAAGCCGGCGTTTTGAAATCTCCGTACGAGGCCCGGGCGGGCATTCCTGGAGTGACTTTGGCGCGCCCAACCCCATCGTTGTCCTGGCGCGCGTGATCGAGAAGCTGGGGCGCGTGCCGCTGCCGGAGGATCCCCGGACCACGTTGAATGTGGGCGTGATCGAGGGTGGTACTTCGGTGAATTCCATTCCGGAATCGGCCTCGGCGCGGGTGGACATCCGCTCGGCGGCGGTAGGGGAGATTGACCGCCTGGAGAAGGCGTTGCGCGAGGTGGTGGCCGAAGAAGCGAAGGCAAAATCGGCCCACGGCGAGAGGGTGCGCGCGGAGATCAAGATGATCGGCAGCAGGCCGGCAGCAGAGCTCGACGCGAACGCCCGCATCGTCATGGTGATGCGCGCCGTGGATGAACACCTGGGCAATCGCTCGCGCCTGCATCGCGCCTCCACCGATGCCAACATTCCGCTTTCGATGGGCCGCCAGGCCATCAGCATCGGAGCCGGAGGCAAGGGAGGCGATGCCCATACGCTGCACGAGTGGTATGACGCCACGGGCCGGGAACTGGGGCTGAAGCGCGCTTTGCTGCTCGTATTGGCGCTGGCCGGAATTCCGGAATGAAAGCCCATTCCGATCCCCATAGCGGCGGATGCACCCCGAAGATGACGGTCAAGAAACTCTTCGCGCAAGTTAGTCTGGGATTGCTACTTGTCTTTCTGGGTAGCACGCAAATGAGCTGGGGCGCGGACCAAGCTGAAGCCGCCGACTCGGCACCCGATGCCTTGTTCGTCAACGCACACATCTACACCGGGGTGCAATCCTCGGCAGGGGATGTGTCGCGCGCCGAGGCCCTGGCGGTGCGCGGCGACCGCATTGTTGCGGTGGGGCCCACGCTGGAGGTCATGGAGCTGAAGGGCGACAGCACCGTCGTGGTCGACCTCGAAGGTCGGTTCGTCCTGCCGGGCTTCAATGATGCACACGCCCACCTGGCGTCAGGCGGATGGGAAAAGCTCAACGTGAACCTGGTGGGTGCGCGCTCGCTGGAGGAAATGAAGTCGCGCATCGCGGCACGCGCCAAGACTGCGGCGGATGGCGAGTGGTTGATCGGGCGTGGCTGGGACCACACACTCTGGCCCGGGCGCAAGCTGCCGAGCCGCTGGGACGTGGACGCCGTTACCGGGGAGCATCCGGCGGTGTTCACGCGCGTGGATGGCCACATCGCGGTGGCCAACTCGGCGGCGCTGGCCGCTGCGGGCATCACGCGCGAATCCACGGATCCTCCGGGCGGGCACATTGACCGCGATTCCCAGGGTGAACCAACGGGCATTCTGCGCGAAGCCGCCCGCGGCGCCCTGGCCGCGAAGGTACCGCCGCCGTTGCAGGAGCAGCGCCGCCAGGCCATCGAGATGGCTCTGGAAGAGGCGGCCCGCTGGGGAGTCACTTCCGCACAGGACAACTCCTCCTGGGAAGATTTTCTCATCTACGAAGAACTGCAGCGGGAAGGGAAGCTGACGCTGCGCATCACCGAATGGCTCAACTTCCGCGATCCGGTGGCAACCTTGGAACAACAGCGCGCGCACCACAACAGCGGCGACGTGATGCTGCGCACAGGACTGCTGAAGGGAGTGCTGGATGGCACACTGGGTTCGCGCACGGCGGCGCTCGAAGCTCCTTATGCGGACGACCCCGCGAATACCGGACTGCCGCAGTATTCGTCGGAAGAACTGGCGCGCATGGTGGCAGAGCGCGTCGCGGCGGGATTCCAGATCGGACTGCACGCCATTGGCGATGCCGCCAGCGACATGGCGCTGGACGCCTTCATCGAGGCCGCCCAAGCGCAGCCAACGCGCGACCTTCGACTGCGCATCGAGCATGCACAGGTGATCTCGCCGGAGCAGTTCGATACGTTTCGCGAAGCGGGTGTGATTGCTTCCATGCAACCCAACCACTTACTCACGGATATGAACTGGGCCCCGGCGCGGTTGGGGCAGGCGCGGGCGCGATACTCCTATCCCTGGGCAGGGTTCCTGAAAAAAGGTGTGCGGCTGGCCTTCGGCACCGATTATCCCGTCGAGCCCATCAGCCCGTTCCGCGGGTTGTATGCTGCGGTTACGCGGAAGAACGAGGCCGGCACCGCCGAATACCACACTTCGCAAAAGCTCACCATCGACCAGGCCATCTTCGCCTACACGGCGGGCTCGGCGTATGCCGAATTCTCGGAACAGGAGAAGGGAACCCTGGCACCGGGCATGCTGGCCGATTTCGTCGTCCTCGATCGCGACCTTACGAAGGCATCGCCCAAACAAATTCTGAAGACCAAAGTGCTGCGCACCGTCGTGGGCGGGCGCACGGTGTATCAGGCGCGCTAAACCTGTGTCCCGATCTCTCAAGGCCCACGTCCTTCTTGTCCTGGTCACGGTGATATGGGGCACAAGTTTTGTCCTGATCAAGAACGCACTCCAGGACATCTCTCCTCTCCTGCTGAACACCGCGCGTATGGTCGTGGCGGCGTTGGCGCTCCTGGCCCTGTTCTGGCGTGAGATCCCCCGTTGCACAGGGCCAGTGCTGCGCGCGGGCGCTCTGGTGGGCCTGTTTCTTTATCTGGGATACGAGTTCCAGACCACCGGCCTAGTGCTGACCACACCGTCCAAGTCCGCCTTTCTCACCGGTATCTCCGTGTTGCTGGTTCCGGTGTTCCTGGCCCTGGGCTGGCGGCGCACGGTAAGCCGCTGGACGGCTACCGGTGTAGCACTGGCCTTTGTGGGACTGTACCTGCTGACCGTCCCCGCGGATGAGAGCGGTACCTTGCTGAACCTGGAAAGCATCAATACGGGCGATCTTTTGACGCTGGCCTGCGCCGTAGCCTTTGCCTTTCACATCATTACGCTCGGCCAGGCCATGCGCACGCACCACTTCGCGCAGATTGCCATTCTGCAGACTGCGGTTGCCGCGCTGCTGATGGCCGGGACGGTACCGCTGCTGGAGACGCCGTTCGTCACCTGGTCGCCGCGGGTGCTGTGGGCCGTGGCCATCACCGGGCTGCTGAGCACGGCGGCGGCATTCACCATCCAGGCTTGGGCGCAGCAGTTCACCCCGCCGACCCATACCGCGCTCATCTTCTCCCTGGAGTCGGTGTTCGCCTGGATTACTTCCTACCTGGCGCTGGGAGAGCGCCTGGGCGCGCGGGCCGGCCTGGGAGCGGCGTTGATCCTGGCCGGCGTTTTGCTTTCCGAGTTGAAGGGCAGCTCCGCGGAACCCGCGCTGGGGCGGATCGAGCCCTCTTCGGCGGAGGCTGCGAAAGATTCCTGACTGTGGATAACGAATTCAAAACCATTCGCGTCTAAATCACATTCAGGAGCCAGAAGCGAACAGTTTTGGGATTCACACGGCTTCCAAGGACCGCACGGTATAATAAAGGGGAAGAGAAACGGGGAGGCAAGGTCATGAATCCGCGTGTTGGCGCAGTAATGGACAAACTGAAGGCGCATCGGCTGGCATCGCTGCTCACCGTAGTGGCCACGCTTTTTCTTGGCATCCTGATAGGTACGGTGATTTCCTCGGGGGTGAAGGGCAAAGATGCCGCGGACGCGAGCGTCGCTCCCCTGCAGATTCCAGCGCCCCAGCAGCTCTCCTCGGCGTTTGCCCAAATCGCGAAAGACATTGAGCCTTCCGTCGTGAATATTAATACCGAGTCCACTGTGCGGCCGCAGCAACGCCGCCGCCAGCCTCAGCAGGACGACCCCTTCCAGGACTTCTTTGATCGCTTCTTCGGTGGTCCGGGCGGCGGCGACGGAGGATCCAATCCGGGGATTCGCCAGCGCTCGCTGGGGTCGGGCGTAATCGTGGATTCCAAGGGTTTTATCGTCACCAACGCTCACGTCGTCGAGCGCGCGGACCGCATCCGCGTCACCTTGCCCAGTGATCCGCCTGGAACTTTCCACGAAGCCAAGGTCATCGGCACGGACCGGGAAACCGACCTGGCGGTGATCAAGATCGAAATCAAGCAGGCGCTGCCCGCGGCCCGGCTGGGCAACTCTGACTCCATGGTGGTGGGTGACTGGGTGCTGGCCGTCGGCAGTCCCTTCGGCCTGGAGCAGACCGTTACCGCAGGCATCGTGTCTGCAAAGGGGCGCAACATTGTGCCGCGCCGACAGTTTCAATCTTTCATTCAGACCGATGCCGCCATTAATCCCGGCAACTCCGGCGGCCCCCTGGTCAACATGAGGGGCGAGGTTATTGGCATCAATACCGCCATCTTCACCCAATCCAGCGGCTACCAGGGTGTGGGATTTGCCATGCCTTCCAACACCGTGGCCAATGTGTACAACCAGCTCATCAGTCCGGAGCACAGGGTAACGCGGGGCTCCATCGGCGTGCTGTTCAATGCGGCTCCCAATCCTGCCATTGCCAGGGTTTATGGCGTAGAAAATGGTGTGATTATTGCCGACGTCACCAAAGGCGGGCCCGCGGATGACGCCGGCCTGAAAGTCGGCGATACCATCGTGGCCGTGGACGGAAAGCCCATCACCTCGGGCGACGAGCTGGTAGCTGAAATCTCTGGTCGCAAGCCTGGCTCCAAGACCAGGTTGGGATACATTCGGGAAGGCAAGAGGGCCGAGCTGTCCGTCACCATCGCCGATCGCGCCAAGCTGTTTGCCGACCGGTTGGGCGACGATGACGAGGGTGGAGCGGGCTCCCAGCCCGTGGAAGCCAAGCTGGGCATCTCCGTTCGTACCCTAACCTCGGAGCTTGCCGAGCGCATGGGGATTGAAAGCGGGCGTGGCGTGATCGTGCAGGAAGTCCGTCCGGGCTCGTTTGGCGAGGACGTGGGCCTGGCGCGCGGCATGGTGATCCTGGAGATCAACCGCCAGAAGATCAATTCGGAAGAAGACTTCCGCCGCGCCCAAGCCGAGCTGGAAAGCGGCCAGGACGTGGTTTTTCTGGTACAGCAGGGAAGGAACACCGGGACCATCTTCCTGGGCGGTACACTTCCGTAACCTTGTAGGCAACATTTTGGCTGGTGCCAGGATACACACTATGGCATTATGGCCCTGCACCGATCGCCGGAACCCCCGGCCTCTTGCCGCAGGGTTCCGCTCGAGACTGGCCTAGCCGTGCAAAATACTGGAATGGGCGTTGAGGTGTTCTTTGGCGTTTGACCCTGGGAAGTTGTGGCGGATGGCCGGTGCGGCAGCGGCGGCGCTCCTCTTGGTAGGGGCGGCGTCTGCGGGTTCGGCCAAGAGTTCCGCCGTAGACAAGAGTTCAGCCAAGAGCCCGACCAGAACAGCGACCAGTGCCCCCACCGGCCCCAGCAAGACAAACAAAACCAGTTCCACGAGCAAGAAAAAGAAATCGAGACAAGCCAGCCGGAAGCGCTCCTGGCGCCGTCACGGACAGCAGGCCATCCAGACCGAGCGGGCACGGGAGATTCAGGAAGCCCTCATGCGCGAAAAATACCTGAGCGGTGAGGTAAGCGGCGTTTGGGACGAAAAGACAAAAATGGCCATGGCTCGCTATCAGGAAGAAAACGGCTGGCAGACCAAGGTCCTGCCCGATTCCCGTGCCCTGATCAAGCTGGGGTTGGGTCCGACCCACGCGGGTGTCATTAACCCGGAGAGTTTGGCTAGACCTTCCGGCCTGGAGTCGGATGCCGGCGCCGGGGTCAACCGCTCCTCTTCTGCGCCGTCCTCCAACTGAAAACCGGCTTGGCGCCGGCCCTTGTGTACTCCGTTTACCAGCATTTCTTTGCCAGAGTTCCCTCTTGCGCGCCCCGCTGTGCTCTCCTGTAGGATGGTGGATTCGCATTCCAGGGAGGAAGAGGCAGAATGACGGCACCACAGACGTACAAGAATCTGATTGACGGCAAGTGGGTAGAATCCCGCTCCAAAAGGACCTACGAAAATCTGAACCCGGCCGACACGCGGGACGTAGTGGGCATCTTCCAGCGCTCCAGCAAGGAGGACGTCGAAGCCGCCGTGGCCGCCGCCCGCAAGGCGTTTGAAAGCTGGCGCCTGGTGCCTGCCCCCCGCCGCGCCGAAATCCTCTATCGCGCTGGCCAGCTTCTGATGGAGCGCAAGGAAGAGTACGCACGCGATATGACCCGCGAGATGGGCAAAATCCTGAAGGAGACACGGGGCGACGTGCAGGAAGCGGTGGATACCGTCTTCTACATGGCGGGTGAAGGGCGCCGGCTGTTGGGCGTCACCACGCCCAGTGAGCTGCCCAACAAATTCGCCATGGCGGTGCGCATGCCGATCGGCGTGTGCGGCATGATCACGCCCTGGAACTTTCCCATGGCCATCCCTTCCTGGAAACTCATTCCGGCGCTGGTGTGCGGCAACACCTGTGTGATCAAGCCCGCGCAGGACACTCCCCTCTCCACCTTGAACCTGGTGCGCACGCTGGCGGATGCGGGAGTGCCCGCCGGCGTGGTGAACCTGGTGACCGGCTTCGGATCCGACGCCGGCGCCGCGCTGGTTTCACACCCCGACGTGCGTGCGGTTTCCTTCACCGGGTCGAGCGAAGTAGGGCGTTCCATCGGCGAAGTGTCGGCGCGCGGTTTTAAGCACTGCTCGCTGGAGATGGGCGGCAAGAACGCCCTCATCGTGCTCGACGACGCCAATCTCGACCTGGCCGTAGATGGCGCGCTGTGGGGAGGCTTCGGCACCACCGGCCAGCGCTGCACCGCCGCCAGCCGGGTGATTGCGCAGAAAGGCATCTATCGGGAGTTCGTGGAGAAATTCGTCGCCCGGGCCCGCGCCCTCAAGGTGGGACCTGGGCTCGACGAGTCCGTGGAAATGGGTCCTCAGATCAACCCGTCGCAGATTGCCACCACGCAGAAGTACACGGAAATCGGCAAGAGCGAAGCCAAATTGCTGTGTGGCGGCAGCCACATGACCTCCGCTGACTACGCCCATGGGCACTTCTTTGAGCCCACGATCTTCGGGGAAGTGGACGCCAACGCGCGCATCGCGCAGGAGGAAATCTTCGGGCCCGTCGTCTCGGTGATTCCCTGTGACAGCATGGAGCACGCGGTGGAGATTTCGAACCACATCCCGTACGGCCTCTCGTCGGCCATCTACACGCGGAATGTGAACCACGCCTTCCGCGCCATGCGCGACTTGTATGCGGGCATCACCTACGTCAATGCCCCCACCATCGGCGCCGAAGTCCATCTGCCGTTTGGCGGAACCAAAGAAACCGGAAACGGCCACCGCGAAGGCGGCATCGGGGCGATTGATTTCTATACCGAGTGGAAGTCCATTTACGTGGATTATTCGGATAAACTGCAGCGCGCCCAGATTGACACGGCCGAGTAGGAGAACCCCCGCAGCCCGGGACAGGGTACACAGCGATGATCATCGGCGTTCCCAGAGAGGTGAAAGACCACGAATCGCGCGTGGGCATCGTTCCTTCCGGGGTAAAGGCGCTGGTGGATGCCGGCCACACGGTTCTGGTGGAAAGCGGCGCGGGCGACCTCTCCGTGATGCCAGACGGGGATTACAACCAGGCCGGAGCGAAGGTCGTTTCCTCCGCTGCCGAAGTCTGGTCGCGCGCCGAGATGGTGGTGAAAGTGAAGGAGCCGGTCTCCAGCGAGTTCGGTTTCCTGCGCGACAATCTGGTGCTGTTCACCTACCTCCATCTGGCGCCGCTGCCCGAACTCACGGAGCAGTTGCTCAAGAAGAACGTTACCGGTATCGCTTACGAAACCATTCGCGATAGCAATGGCACGCTGCCTTTATTGACGCCCATGTCGGAAGTGGCTGGCCGCATGGCGGTGCAGGTGGGCGCCTCCTACTTAGAGAAAGAGCGCGGCGGGCGGGGAGTGCTGCTGGGTGGCGTGCCCGGGGTTCCCCCGGCGCAGGTGTGCATCATCGGAGGCGGCATTGTGGGCACCAACTCCGCCAAGATCGCCCTGGGCATGGGAGCGATTGTCTCCATTATCGACGTCAATCTGAACCGCCTGCGCGAGCTCGACGATATCTTCGGGGCCCGCATTCATACCCTGGCGTCCAACTCCTACACCATCGCCAAGGCCACCAGGCATGCCGACCTGGTGATTGGAGGCGTTCTGATTCCCGGAGCCGCTGCCCCCAAGCTGGTGACTCGATCGATGGTTTCACAGATGAAGCCGGGAGCAGTGATCGTGGATGTTGCTATCGACCAGGGAGGTTGCATTGAAACGGCGCGTCCCACCACGCACAGTGATCCCGCCTACACCGTGGATGGCGTGGTGCACTATTGCGTCACCAACATGCCGGCGGCGGTTCCGCATACGTCCACGCTGGCGCTGACCAACGCCACGTTCCCCTATGTGATGAAGCTGGCCCAGATGGGAGCGGCCAGGGCCATACAGTCCGATCCAGCCATGCGGGAGGGCGTCAATACGTTCCGCGGACAAGTCACCTGCGCTCCCGTGGCCCAGTCCCAGAACAGGCCTTCCCAGGATGTCCTCGAGCTGTTGGCCGGGTCGGGATGAATCCGGGCCGGGTCCGGCAGTTAGCTTCCTCTCCTGGCATTCTGCATCCCGCAGCTTTGCCGGCGCTAGGCTTCTATTCAGCGAGCCGGCCTTCGGCATCCGTCCAGAGTTTCATCTGCCTCCCGTTTGCGTTCCCGGCAGCGGCTTCTTGCAACGCGGAGTGGAACACTCGCCGCAGCAAGTCACGATGTTGGTGTAACTCCGTCTCTACCAGAAGCAGCCGGAGGCTGCGCCAACGATAGTCAATATCGAGGACGTGCAGTTCATCCTCTTGATAGCAGGCGCGGAAGGCGCGCAAGTTGGCGGTCTTCACGTCCACGCGCAGAAAGTGCTTCATGGGACGGAAGGTAACCAGATTGTTCG
>CAYRII010000033.1:0-16918 GCA_964424245.1 uncultured Terriglobales bacterium
GACAAAACGGATCTTGAATCAGAAGGCTGCCGGTACACCAAGGTGCATGCACCTCTGTGACCTTGGCGGGGACTTTCGTTCAGTGCAGAATGAGGCTATGCTTGCCACAACCGAGATTAGAAAGTCTTCCTTACCCAGGATCGTGTCAACCTCGTCCAAAAAGCCGCGAATCCGCATTGCCGTGGTGGAAAGTGACCCGCTGCGGCTGGTGGGCTTCCGTTCGCTGTTTGAAAAGGAATCGGGCTTCGAGCTGGTGTCGGCCTCCCTGGCCGACGTGACCTCGCAGTCCGATATTGACCTGGTGCTGCTGGGCAGCCGCGACGGCCAGAACCTGTTCGACATCATGGCCGGCCTGAAGGCGGCCCGGCCCGATCTGCGCATCATCGTGACCGGCTCGGGGGCGGACGAAGAGACCATCCTGAAGGCGCTGGCGGCCGGCGCCAAGGGCTACGTGGACGCCGCCGCCAGCCCCGCCGAGTTCGTGCAGGCCATCCGCCTGGTGCACCAGGGCTCGGTGTGGGCGCCGCGACGCGTGCTCTCCATCTTCATCGAGCGCGTTACCACGTCGCCGGGGCGCATCTTTCCCGCGGGACGCGTCAGCTTTACCGATCGCGAGAAGGAAGTGCTGGAGCTTCTGGTCGCAGGACGATCCAACAAAGAGATTGGCACGGCGCTGGGCATCGAAGAACGCACCGTGAAGGCACACGTGGCCAAGCTTATGCGCAAGGTCGGCGTGCAGAACCGCATTGCCCTCTCCGTGCATGCCATTACGCATTCCCTGGTTTCGAAGTAGGGCGAGCGCGATGGCCCAACGGCAATGCACCTTGGTTATCTTGCGGGCGCAATTGAGTTAGCGGATAGTGCGCTCACCAACCACAGAACCTGGGAGACAAGGGTTGGGATTGGCCGGAGAGAGCGGCCGGTCCCAACCCTTAAATCTTTTCACTCCAGCAAGATAGACCTCGACCCAGCGGAACCCTCATGCGCGGCCGCCTTTTGTTCGCCACAAATCCGCCTTATTTATGAAGAATCAACAACTTAGCGGGGCAGCCCCGGGATCCAGACCTGCCATCTCACCTTCAAGCAACGGAAATAGTTTTTTCAGGAGGTTGACATGAATTTCCTGAAGTCTCGTTATCTTGTCGTGGGTCTGGCACTGGCACTCGCCCTGGGCGTGGCCGGCGCCGCCTACACTACTTCATCCCAGGGCATCACGGTACCTGAGGGCACCGCGCTTCAGGTTCGCCTGGAGCACAGCCTAGCAACCAACCAGCAACGGTCGGGCGACGGCTTTACCTCCACGCTCACGCAGCCGGTTCGCGTGAACGACCAGGTGGTGATCCCTGCCGGATCGCAGGTCAACGGCGTGGTGGTTTACGCGAAGGAATCGGGTCGGCTGCGGGGCCGGGCGCAAATGGGCCTGGCACTGGAGTCGGTCGTGGTGGGCGACAACACTTATGACATCGCCACCAATACCCTCACCCGCGTAAGCGGCAGCCATAAGAAGCGCAACATTGCCTGGATTGGCGGCGGCGGCGCGGGCGGCGCCATCATCGGCGCCATCGCTGCTGGAGGCAAGGGCGCGCTGATTGGCGGTCCGATCGGCGCCGGAGCAGGTACAGCCGTGGCCGCGCTCACCGGCAAGAAGAACGTACGCTTGCCGGCAGAGACGGTGATGACGTTCCGCCTGGCGGAGCCGGTAAACATCGAACCGCAGGGCTAATCGGCGAAATGTAATCGGGGCTGCCGCAAGGCGGCCCCGGATTGCGTTTGGGCCATCGCCTGGAAATCCAGTTTCCGGAGAGGAAGTCATGAAAGCACAGAAAAAATTGTCATGCGCACTTGTTCTTTTGAGTGGCTTGCTGCTCACGGGATGCCCGGAGCAGGTCACCATTGCCAAAATCAACCAGGATCCCGGCCGCTACGCCAACAGGGAAGTTGCGGTGCACGGCAAAGTTGTGGACTCGTTCGGACTGTTCCAAACCGGCGTCTACCAGCTCGATGACGGCACCGGACGCTTGTGGGTCTATTCCGATCGCTACGGTGTGCCCGGCGCAGGCGCAGACGTGCGGGTGGCGGGAACTATTGTTCCCACTCTCACAGTTTCGGGCCGATCCTTTACCAACATTCTGCGTGAAAGCGAGCGGCGTCGCTGACTGCAGGGCGTGCAGCAGAAAGGTTAACTCTCCAGTTTCCCTCGAGAGAGTTACGGCCGGGAATCCGAGCGAGACGGGTAGTATCAGTCGAGGAGAGGTATGAGTCCATGAAGAACTTTTTGATCATGCTACTGGTCGTCTTGAGCGCAAACCTTGCCTACGCCGGCGGCAGGGAAGACGCAGTCGGGCGCTTGGAGGAGGCGGGGCTGGTGCTGGATGAAATCATGGCCGCGCCGGATGCCGGCATCCCGGAGGAAATCCTGCGTAACGCGGAGTGCGTGGCGGTGGTGCCTTCGATGCTCAAAGCGGGATTCGTTTTCGGCGGCGCCTATGGCAAGGGCGTGGCCACCTGCCGCACCGAAAAGGGCTGGAGCGCGCCGGCTTTTTTCCGCCTGGAAGGCGGCAGCTTCGGGCTGCAGATTGGCGGCCAGGCGGTGGACTTGGTGATGATCATCATGAACGAGAGGGGCATGCGCGCACTGCTTTCCAGCAAGTTCAAGCTGGGAGCGGACGCCTCGGTGGCGGCGGGGCCAGTGGGCCGGCACGCCGAGGGCATGACCGATTGGAAGATGCGCGCGCAAGTTCTGACGTACTCGCGGGCGCGGGGCGTGTTTGCGGGGCTGACGCTGAACGGGGCGGTGATCCGCCAGGACAAGAATGACACACGTGATTTTTACGGCCGCATGGTGCGTTTCAAGACCATTCTCACCGGCGGCATCGCTCCGGCCGAGGGATCTGAGCCCTTCCTCACGGCGGTGAGCAAATACTCGACAGAGGTCGCGGCCAGCAACCAGTAGCCAATGGCCCGTGAACAAGTCCGCTCCGCGGCGCGACGTTAGCGAGCCTCAGTGCGTGTGCGGCTGTCCACTCTGGTCCTTGTGGGACTTGCCTTCTTTCTGGGCATCGTGGGAGTGTTCTTCCGCCTCTTCCTTGTAGACGTCGGGCACCCCCAGGCTGCCTTTGGCGGGCAGGTGCCGGAGATAGCGCACCATCTGCCACATCTCTTCATCGGAGAGCAGGCCCTTCCAGGCGGGCATGCCGGAGGGCGCGATGCCGTGTTCAATGATCCATTTGAGCTGACCGTCGGTGAACTCCTGCACTTCGGAGGACGTGAGCTCGGGCACGGGCGGGTCCATGCGCCTGGCGAAGGGCACGCCGGTGTTCTGGCCGTCGAGTCCATGACAAACCTGGCAATGGTGCTGGAAGTGGCGCGCACCGGCGGCGACAGACGCCGGGTCGTCGGGCACGGGGTTGACCTGGTTCTTGCCGCCGATGGTGACCTGCTTGACTTCGTGGGCGACGGAAGTTTCCAGACTGCCGGGCTGGGAGACCTTGCAGGCGGAGAGAAAAAGCAGAAGGGAAAGGGCGAGCAACAGACGATTCATGATTGGGGCTCCGAGATCAGGATGTAACAGTACTGTAGCAAAATCCTTTCTGGATTCAGGATAACCGGGTACGTTTGACAGCGGTTTTCGGGCGGTGCTACCGTCCGGGTTTTCCCGGGATGCGATTTTTTCTCGAGTACGCGCCGGTGTGGTTGCTGGTGCGCGGCATGGGCCTGCTGCCGCGGCCGCTGGCGCGGGCGGCGGGCATCCTGCTGGCGCGCGCGGTGTATGTTCTGCACGGGCGGCTGCGGCGCGTGGGCCTGCGCAATCTGGAGCTGGCCTTCCCGGAAAAATCGCCGGACGAACGCGGCCGCATTCTGCGCGGTCTCTACACCCACCTGGGCCGGCAACTGGCGGAGTTTTGCCTGTTGCCCCGCCTGACGCGCCACAATGTGGGGCAAGTCGCGGTCCACGACCGCCTGGAGCACTTTGAGGCGGCACGCCAGCGCGGTCAGGGCGTGATCTTCCTGACGGCGCACCTGGGAGCGTGGGAACTGGGGTCGTACGTGCACTCACTGCACGGCCACCCGCTGCACATCGTGGTGCGGGCGCTGGACAATCCCTACCTGAACTCGTTTGTGGACGGGTACCGCACGCGGCATGGGAACACCACGCTGGAAAAGCAGGATTTTGCGCGCGGGCTGTTGGCCGCGCTGAAGGCAGGGGAAACCATAGGCATCCTGATGGACCAGAACATGACGCCCCCGCAGGGAGTGTTCGTGGACTATTTCGGGCACAAGGCATGCACCACGGGGTTGGTGGCCAAAGTAGCGCTGCGCACAAACGCCGCCGTGGTGCCGGCGTTCACCGTGTGGGACGAGGAGCAGGGGAAGTACCGCGTGACCTTTGAGCCCGCGATGGAACTGGTGCGGACGGACAACGAGGAGGCGGACATCGTGGCCAACACGGCGGCCTTCACGCGGGTGATTGAGGAGTATGCCAGGCGTTACCCGGAGCAGTGGTTGTGGGTGCACCGCCGCTGGAAGACGCGCCCCGAGGGCGAGCCCTCGCTCTACTGAGCGCCAAGCCAAAAGACGAGCGCGGCGGGCATATACTCGAAGAGAAATCCGGCACGAAACGGAAGGATGGAATGAAGCAATCGCTCAAGGCCATTGCACAGGCGTGCGGGGCGCGCCTGGTGGGAGACGGCGCGGGAGAAATCGGCGGCATCGCAGGAATCGGCTCAGCTACGGCTGAGGATCTGGTGTTTGCCGAGACGGAAAAGGCGCTGGCGGCGGCGCTGCGGTCGGAGGCAGGAGCGATCATCGCGGGCGAATTTGCGGCGAGCGCGAAGAGCAGCAAGCCGCTGTTGATCGCAACGGAACCGCGGCTGGCATTCGTGCGGGCGGCGGCGCTGGTCCGGCCGGCGCGGCGGCGCGAAGCCGGCGTGCACTCCACGGCAGTCATTCACGAATCGGCGCGCTTGGGACGGCAGGTTTCCGTGGCGCCCTATGCGGTGATCGGCGAGAGCGTGGTGATCGGCGAGCGGTCGCGCATCGGGCCCGGAGCGTGCATTTCCTCCAAAGTGGAGATCGGGAGGGACTGCTTTGTGGACGCGCACGTGACCATCTACTCCGGGACACGCCTGGGCGACCGCGTAACCGTGCTCTCCAACTCTGTGTTGGGGAGCGACGGGTTTGGCTATGTGCGCGATGCGGCCACCGGTCGCTATGAAAAATTCCCGCAGGCAGGACGGCTGGAAATCGGCGACGACGTGGAAATCGGCGCGGGATGCACGATCGACCGCGGCGCGCTGGAGGCCACGGTGATCGCCAACGGCGTGAAGATCGACAACCTGGTGCACGTGGGCCACAACGTGGTGATCGGGGAGAACGTGGTCATCGCGGCGCAGACGGGCGTCTCCGGCTCGAGCGTAATCGAGAAGAACGTGCTGGTGGGCGGGCAGGTGGGAATCGCCGATCATGTGCGCATCGAGGAAGGCGCCATTCTGGGGGCGCAGTCCGGAATTCCGACGAAAAAAGTGATTCGCGGCAAGGGCGTGGTCTTCTGGGGAACGCCGGCGCGGCCTATCCGCGAGTACTTGAAGGAGCTGGCGGCACTGGCGCACCTGGCAAAGAAGGAAAAGGAATAGTCCGGCGTAGAAGAGAGGAAGCGTTGCCGTGGCCATGGTGGTAGTGGGTGGACATTCGCGGAGCGTAGGCAAGACCAGCGTGGTAGCAGGCCTGATTGCGGCGCTCCAGGAGCGAAGCTGGACGGCGGTGAAGATCACGCAGTACGGGCACGGGGTGTGCTCGGTGAACGGCGAGTCCTGCGACTGCGCGGTGGACGAGCACACCTGGGCCATCACCGAAGAGCAGGACCGCACGGGGAAGAGCGATACGGCACGCTTTTTGGCTGCGGGGGCCAAGCGATCGCTGTGGGTGCGGACCAAGCAGGGTTGCCTGGCGGAGGCCATGCCCGATCTAAGGCGCGAACTGAGCGGCAGCAGGGACGTGATTGTGGAATCGAACAGCGTGCTGAAGTTCCTGCGCCCGAACGTGTACCTGACGGTGCTGGACTCTCAAACGGCGGACTTCAAGGAGTCGGCGCGCGAGTTCCTGGACCGGGCAACGGCGGTGGTGCTGCACGAGCCCGCTGGAGAAGCACCGCGGTGGAGCGGCATTTCGCTGAAACCGGTGGCGGGACGCCCGGTCTTTCACATTCGGCCGCCGCAATATGTGACCGAGGAGATGGCCGAGTTCGTGCGGCGGGAGTTGGCGGCGGCGAATGCGCATCCATCGCGACGCTCGGGATGACGGAGTAGCGGCAGGCCGCAAGCGCCAAGCACGAAGCCAAGAATTCCTCATGCGCGAGTTTGAAATCCTCTTTGATCACGGCGAGGCGGGTACGCTGGAAGTAGCAGCGTATGGCAGCTACGGCCGTCTGGGTTTTCCTCCTCCTCCGGCCGACCGGCCCTGGATTTATTCCAATTTTGTGCAGTCGCTCGACGGGATCACGTCGCTCAAAGGCTGGCAGGCCTCCGGGTTCCACATTGCGCAGTCGGAGGAAGACCGCTGGCTGGTGGACCTGCTGCGCGCGCACGCCGATGCGCTGCTGGTGGGCGTGAAGACGCTGACCGACGAGCGCGACTTGAGCGGCTATGGGCCGCGCGGCCCGATCTATCGCATTGTTCACAAGGAGCTGGCAGAGTTGCGGCAACGGCTGGGTCGGGGACGGGAGCTCTGTGTGTTCGTCACCGGAACGGGAGAGCTAAAGCTCGCGGACTACAAGGCGTTCGACGGCGGGCAGGTGGATGCGGCCATTGTGACCACCCACCAGGGCGCAGAGCGGCTGGCGGCACAGACGTCGCATCCCCAGGTGCCCGTGCTGGTGGCGGGCGAGGGACGCTGGGTGGACCTGAGCCTGGCGGTACGGTTGCTGCGGCAGGAGATGGGTGTGCGCTATCTGCTGTGCGAGGGTGGGCCCACGTTGAACGGCCACCTGGCGCGCGCCGGCCTGGTGGACGAGCGCTTCTTGACCGTGAGCCCCGTGGAGTTTGGGCAAGTGGTGCCTGCGGAGCAGGCGCGCACGGCGGCAGAAGACGGTGTCGAGGTTCTCCTGCGGCCCACAACGATCCACGGGCCCGGGTTCACCAAAGACGAGGCCCCTTGGTGGACGTGGGTGAGCTGTCGCAAGGCCGGGGACTGGCAGTTCCATCGCTATCGCAGGAAGAAATAGTCGCTACTTGCACTTCTTGCGCAGGGAATCGACGATTTCGTCGCGGTCGCGGCCACCGTAGTCGCGGGCGAAGCGGGAGAGGGCGACGGAGACGATATCGGAGTGGTGCAGTTTTTCCAAACCGGGCAGGCGCGTGACGTTCAGCCAGAGGCGGTGGACAAGGTGGACGTCCTCGGTCTTGAGGTCGGGAGTGTGGGGGCCAATGCGGAACGTCTCGACCTGCAAGGTGGGACGGACGATCTGCAAGACGAACTGCATCTTGGGTTCGGGCATGGCCTCCCAGGCGCGGCCCAGGTAGAAGCCCTGTTCCTGGGCGGTCATCTTGGTGGAAAGGCCGGCGACCACGGCGGATGACTCCAGGGAGTGCGCCGTCTGCGTGATGGCGCTCCAAACGTCGCGCGCGGGAACGACGAGCAGCGAGATGTGCTTGCCGTAGCCCTCCGCCACGGATACGGCGCGGGTAAAGAGGGTCTGTTCGTAATCGCTGAAGATCTGCTCCTGCGCCAGTTCGTATTCCCCGCCGCCGGGCCCGGCGACGAGGCGCGCCGCCATCACCACCACATCCTGGTCATTCGTGTTGGTGCGTTCCAGCACCCATTTGAGGTGGGTGAGGGCGTTGTAATCGCGCACCGTAACCAGCACGTTGCCGGGGCGGAGGCCGAGCGTTTCGCGCTGCACCGTTTCCTCGTGCTGCAGCTGGAAATGCTCCTTCATCTGCGCGCCGGCGGCCGCCAGCTTCCTGCGGTTGACGCGCTCGGAGACGGTAAAGATCAGGAAAAACGCGCCCGTAAAGATGAGCCCGGCTACGGTGGCAATGGACTTGGTGAGAAGGTTGACGGTAGCGGTGGAAAGCAGCAGAAGGAAGACGAGGCCGAGGCCAACGGGAATTTCAATACCACCGACGGTCAGGTTGGGCGGCATTTTCCAGCCGCGCGGGCCTTTGTACTTGTAGCGCAACACCAGCATGGAAAAACTGTTGAAGGTGAAGCTCCAGATAACGCCGAAGGCGTAGGCCTCGCCCAGGAGATAGACGTTGCCCTGGCTGGCAAGAATGGTGAACAGCTGCATACCGACCACCAGGTTGAGGATGCGTGACGTGGTGCCGAAGCGCTTGTGGGGCCGGCGAAACCAGTCGGTGAGCACGCCATCCTCAGAGACGCGGTTCATGACGCCGTTGGAGCCGATGATGGAAGTGTTGATGGCTCCGGAGAGCATGAGAAAGCCGACGAAGACCACGAAGACGCGAAAAACCAGCTTGAGCGCCTGCGGTCCCACCATATGCATGGCCAGGCCGCTGATGAGGTTGTCCTTGTAGACGGCGATGCGCACGTCGTCGGGGATGATCATCACCGCCAACAGCGAGCCCAGTCCGGTGAAAACGAAGCTGAAGATGCCGATGACGATGGCGGCGCGCTTGAGGTTGGGCAGCTTGGGATGGGCAATTTCGCGGTTGACCTGGGCGAGGGACTCCTCACCGCTCATGGCCAGCACAGAGTGGCCAAAGGCGATGAGAATGCCGAAGAGGCCGAACATTTTCGGCCAGTCGCTGTCCTTGAGAAAGCCCAGCGCGTCCTCGCTGAAGTTCAGGTTGGAGGGCGTAGGCCACGGCGGCAGCTTGTAGTCGCCCATGAGCAGGGTGAGGGCAGACCATCCCATCAGGATCACAACCAGGGCGGTGGTGACCTTCATGACGTTCAGCGCTTTTTCGCTGGACTCCTCCAGCCCTTTGGTGTTCTGCCACCAGTAATAGAGAGTCATGGCCGCGGCAAACGTCATGGCCAGGAAGTTCTCGTTGATAGGCTTGGGCCCTTCGAGAATGGAGTGGAGGATGGGCGGGAGCCAGCCGTGGGCGGCGGCGGAGGCAACAAGCTCGTTGAGCAGGCCGCCGATGTAATGGCCGGCGGAGACGCCGGAGATGGGTCCCGTGAGAATGTAATCGAACATCAAGGCAGAAACGCTGACCTTGGCGAGAGTTCCGCCGAGCGCTTCCTTGACCACGCGATAGACGCCGCCGCGCACGAACATGGAGCAGCTCTCCACGTACACCATGCGCACGGAGGCGGCGAAGAGCATCACTCCGAGGATGAACCAGGGCGCGGCCTTGCCTACGGCTTGTTCGGCGATGCCCCCGGCGTAGAAAGCGGAAGATCCGAGGTCGTTAAGAACGATGGCCGCGGCCCGCCAGAAGGAGATGAAGGTGAGCATCACCGAACTGGCAACCACGATGCGAACCCGGCTGGATCCCGGCGGTACGGGCTGAGCAGTAGAAGACATGCTTCGGGCAAAACAAACGGCCACGGCGAGAGTCGCGGCGGCCGTCCGGAGAACCGTTTGCGAGTCTACGCCCAGAAAATCTCCAAGGTCAACGCTTTAGCAGCACGCAGAGGTTGGGGGAATGTCTTTGGTACACTCGGCGCGTGCGTGCCATTTCCAAACCGGCTTGGGGGCTGGCGGCGGCCTCGGGAATCCTGCAGGCGCTCGTCTTTCCGCAGCCGTCATTGGCGTTTCTGAGCTGGGTGGCATTGGCGCCTTTGCTGCTGGCGCTGGCGCCCAAGGGGAAACAGGGCGAAGCGTCGCCATCAGAAACGGTTGAGTCCCTTTCCCCGATGCAGGGGTTCCTGCTGGGCTACGCCAGCGGCGTGATTTGGTATCTGGGAAGCTGCTACTTCATTTTTCACGTGATGCACAAGTACGGCGGGCTGCCCGCGCCGGTGGCGGCAGTCCTGCTGGCGTTGTTTTGCCTGTACCTGGCGCTCTACCACGGCGTGTTCGGGGCCCTGTTCGTGCTGCTGGCGCGGACGCCGGCGCTGGGCGGAGGCCGGGCCATCGCCCTGGCCCCGGTGTTGTGGGTGGCAGTAGAGCTGGCGCGTACGCGCGTCACCGGAATCCCTTGGAATTTGCTGGGCACCGCGCAGGTGGACAACATTCCGCTGGCGCGACTGGCAACGGTTACCGGCGTGTACGGAGTGTCCTTCGCCATCGTGCTGGTGAACGCAGCATTTGCCGTGGCCTTCCTGCTGCCCCGGGCCAGGCGGCGCGTGATGCAGGTGGCGGCCGTGGGCGCGGCCCTGGCATTGCAGGCGGGAGTGCTGGCCAAGCCGGAGCCGGCGGCGGCCACGCACATGGCGGTCCTGGTGCAGCAGAACCTGCCAACCGATGATTCCGTTGCGTGGACCGCGGAAAAATTCGCGGCCACGTTGGACGATTTCCGAGCCCTGAGCCGAAGCGGGGCGGAACAAGCGTCCCTGCCGAGAGAACCCAGGCTGATCGTGTGGCCGGAGTCGCCGGCGCCGTTTTTCGGCGTCGATCCCAATTTCCGTCGTCCCGTGAGCGCACTGGCAGTGGAAACCGGGGCGTGGGTCTTGACCGGAAACCTGGGGACGCGCCCCAGCGCGCAACGGGAACGCGATTCGGAGGTGCTGAATTCGGCCTCCATGGTTTCACCGCAAGGCGAGTGGACGGCCAGGTACGACAAGATTCACCTGGTGCCCTTCGGCGAATACGTCCCTTTTCAGAAATTGCTGGGGTTTGCGCGCGCGCTGACCAGCGAGGTGGGAGACTTCGCCCGCGGCAGCGAACGCACGGTGTTCACCCTCGACGGGAAAAAACTCGCCGTGTTCATTTGCTACGAATCCATCTTTCCCGATGAGGTGCGCCAGTTTGCGGCGGGTGGCGCGCAGGCGTTCGTGAACATTTCCAACGACGGCTGGTTCGGGGAAACCGGTGCGCCGGGGCAGCACCTCAACATGGCCAGGATGCGCGCCATTGAGAACCGCCGCTGGGTGCTGCGGGCCACCAACACGGGGATTACGGCGTCCATTGATCCCGACGGGCGGGTGGTGGCTCGGGCGGAGCGCAACCAGCGCCTGGCCCTGCCCGCGCCCTACGCCTTTGTTTCCGGCACGACCCTTTACACGCGGCATGGGGACTGGTTCGCCTATGCCTGTGCGATAATCGCGGTGGCGGCGACGCTGGTGGCGGCGCGGTGGCGGCGAAGGACGTAGCCGAAGGGAGCGGAGATGGTGGAAGAACTCGAACGCGAATACGTGGCGGTCCGCGAGAAAGCCCGGGACCTGCGGGAGTATCTTTGACGCGCCCCGGCTACGCGCCCAACTGGCCGAAGTGGAAAAGCAGGTAGCTGCACCCGACCTCTGGTCGAACCCTGAGCTATCCCAAAAACTGATGCGCGAGCGCAAGCGTTTGGAAGGGGCGCTGGCGACGGAGGCCGACCTGGAGCGGCGCGCGGGGGATATCTCCGCTTACTTCGAGCTGGCGCGCGAGGGCGAGGACGTGGCCGCCGAGCTCAAGCGCGAGATCGACTCCTTGCGCGAAGTGGTGGAAAAACTGGAGACAGACACCCTGCTCTCCGGCGAAAACGACGCCCGCAATGCCATCGTGACCATCCACCCGGGCGCGGGAGGCACCGAGAGCCAGGACTGGGCCGAGATGCTGCTGCGCATGTACCTGCGCTGTGCGGAGCGGCAGGGTTTTGAGACCGTCCTGAACGAATACCAGGCGGGAGAGGAGGCGGGTCTGAAGTCGGCCACGTTCACCGTGTCGGGGCAGAACGCCTACGGGCTGCTGTCGAGCGAAATCGGCGTGCATCGGCTGGTGCGCATCTCTCCCTTCGACCAGGCCAAGCGGCGCCACACGTCGTTTGCCAGCGTCTTTGTTTCCCCCGAGATTGATGATTCCATCGAAGTGGTGATCAAGCCCGAGGAGATTCGCGTGGACACCTACCGGTCGAGCGGCGCCGGCGGGCAGCACGTAAACACCACCGATTCGGCGGTGCGCATCACGCACCTGCCCACGAACGTGGTGGTGAGCTGCCAGAACGAGCGCTCGCAGCACAAGAACCGCGAACGGGCCATGAAGATCCTGCGCTCCAAGCTCTATGAGCTGGAGATCGAGAAGAAGCGCGAGGCCACGAAAAAACTGGAGGCTTCGAAGCTGGACATCGACTTCGGTTCGCAGATCCGCTCCTACGTGCTGCACCCCTATCGCATCGTGAAGGACCACCGCACCAAGGTAGAGGTGGGAGACGTGGACCGGGTGCTCGATGGCGACTTGGGGCCGCTGATCCGGGGATATCTTCTGGCGCGGCGGGCGGGGCAGCCGTGACGCCGGCCGTAGCGCAGGCGGAATCCGCGCAGTGGCAGGCGGTGGTTCACCGCGGCAAGCGGCTGGAAATCCTGACCGTGGCTTGGAACTCGGTGGAAGCGGTGATTGGATTGCTTGCTGGGCTGGCTGCAGGCAGCATCGCGCTGGTGGGTTTCGGGCTGGATTCGGTGATTGAGGTTTCCTCGGGGGTGGTGCTACTGTGGCGCCTGCGCGCCGCGCAACAAGCCGGGCGCGGGGAGCGCGCGGAACGCATTGCGTTGCGCCTGGTCGGAGTGAGCTTCCTGGCGCTGGCGGCGTATGTAGCCGCCGATGCCGTGTGGTCACTGTTGCGCCAGGAGGTGCCCGAGGAAAGCCGTATCGGTATGGCCCTTGCCGTCCTGTCGCTGATCGTCATGCCGCTGCTGGCGCGAGCCAAGCGGCGCGTCGCAGCCCGGCTGGGCAGCGCGGCCTTGCGCGCCGACTCGCGCCAGACCGATATCTGCGCTTACCTTTCCGCCATCCTGCTGGGCGGTCTCTTGCTGAACGCCTGGCTGGGATGGTGGTGGGCGGACCCCGTGGCCGCCCTCGCCATGGTGCCTCTCATCGCCGGTGAAGGCATCGAGGCGGTGCAGGGAAAAACCTGTGGTGACATGGTGTGCACATGACGGCATCTTCGACTGGCAATCCCTCTGACAAGGTTCATGCCGCGCGGGAGTCCGGGCCGGAAGGAGCACGGCTACTCTCTCCGCGCTTCGAAAGCGCGCTATTGCTAGCGTCGCAATTGCACGCCGGCCAGTTGCGCAAGGGAACGGGCGTGCCCTACATCGCGCACCTGATGGGCGTGGCGGCCCTGGTGCTGGAGGCGGGCGGCGACGAGGACTTGGCCATCGCTGCGCTGCTGCATGATGCCGTGGAAGATCAGGGCGGAAAGCCGACGCTGGAGAAAATCCGGCAGCAGTTCGGCAACAGGGTAGCGGCCATCGTCGAAGGTTGCACCGACGCGGACACCATTCCCAAGCCGCCGTGGCGCCAGCGCAAGGAAAAATACATTGCGCACGTTCGCACCGCCTCTCCTGAGATCCGGCTGGTCTCCGCCGCCGACAAGCTGCATAACGCGCGCGCCGTTTTGGCCGATTACCGCATCGAAGGCGAGGACCTGTGGCCGCGCTTCAACGGAGGTCGCGAGGGCACCCTCTGGTACTACCGCGCACTGGTGCGCGCCTTTCGCATGGCGGGCACCAACCAGGTCGTGGAAGAGCTGGCGCGCGTGGTGGATGAACTGGACCGGCTAACGGCGGCTTCCGGCGCGACACAAACGTAGGCAGATGACAGGATTTGTCTCCCGTGCGACGGATTTCGTCACCCTCGCGCGCCCTGCTCGAGTCCACGCGCATCCCTTCTCTCGCTCGTTCGCCCCTGCCAAAGCAAGAACTTGCGGAGCTTTCCGTCGTTTCTTGCCACAGCGCTAGCGTGTTGGCAACCCAGTTGCGGTAGCAAAGAAAGCAGGATTGAATCGCGAGCCAGTAACGCGCTGGCTGCGTGTTTCAGGCCCGTACCGATCGCTGCCATTCCCCGTTCCCTCCCCGTAGTACTTCCCGCCGAGAGGTTTTCCTCGCAAGTTCCTGCTCGTAGTCCGTTCTTGAGAGGGAAGCTGCAACAGGTCCGGAGGAAGGTGCTGGCAATCCTGGTTTTGTGGAGAGAACATGAAGAACATTGCCGTCCTGAGAAGCGAATTCTCGCAAAAAGCCGTTTCTGGAATGGGAACCGCGGCGCTGGTGGTGGCGCTGGTTCTGGCAGTGGCTGCCGTCAGCATCCCAAACCTGCTGCGGTCGCGCCTGGCCGTTTCCACTCCGGTCGACAAGGCCGCTTACATGCTCCAGGAGGAGGCCTCGGCACCGGGCGTCGCGAGGCAAGCCGCATTGGCCGGAGGGCGCCAGGTGCTGTACACGGGAACGCTGGCGCTGGTGGTCGCGGATCCCGCTGTGTCGCTGGAAGAAGTTCGCCGCATCGCCGTACGGCTGGGCGGATATGTGGAAAGTGCCAGCCAAAGCGATAGCCGGAGCGCCTGGCAGTCAGCCTCGGTGACGGTACGCGTGCCCGCCACCCGCTACGACGAAGCGCGGCGGGAAATCCGCGGGCTGGCCGAACGAGTGGAAAACGAAAGCTACGACGCGCGCGACGTTACCGCGCAGGCCGTGGACCTGGAGGCTTCGCTGAAAAACTTCCGCGCCGAAGAGGCACAGTATCTGGAGATCATGCAGCGCGCCGGCCCGATTGAGGACACCCTCGCGGTGGCCGAGCGCCTGAGCGACGTGCGCGGCCGCATTGAGCGCAGCGATGCGCAGCGCAAGCATCTGGCCGGGCAGGTCGAAATGGCGTCCATCCAGGTGACGCTGCGCCTGGAGCCCGTACCGCAGGCGGCTGAGGTGCGCTGGCAGCCGCTGGCGACGATCCGCGCGGCGTTCTGGGACGCGGCGCGCGATCTGGCCGCCTACACCAGCTTCATGATCGCTGTGCTCTTCCGCCTGCCGGTGATGCTGCTGTGGGTGGTGACGGCGCTGGTTTTTGCGGCTGCGGGACTAAGGCTGTTGCGCCTGTTGTGGCGCCTGCTGTTTCCCCGCCCGGCCGCGGCCTGAAGCGGCAAAACTCATTCTGATGGCGGCGGAGGCGGGCAGGACGCTAGGTGCCCGCTTTCGCTGTTCATTCCCGGAATATCCCCGTTGGCTGCGAGCCATTTCCGGCCAGCCTGCAGGAGCATCCCTTGGCCGCGAAGGCGTTGCCCGGAAACCGCTTCTCTGCTACGGTAAAAGCTCATCTTGCTGACTCCTGCGGTTGCCTGAATTGGGGCGCCGCGGAAGCGTCGCGAGCGCTGATGAAGGAGGAATCCCTTTTGGCTTCCAAGAAGCACTACCTGTTCACGTCCGAATCGGTGACCGAAGGTCACCCGGACAAGATTGCCGACCAGATTTCCGACGCCATCGTGGATGCCTGCCTGGCCGAGGATCCCCACAGCCGTGTGGCATGCGAGACCCTGCTGACCACGGGCCTGGCGTTTATCGCCGGCGAAATCACCACCAAGGCATACGTGGACTTTCCCGCCATCGTGCGCGGCACCGTGACTTCGGTGGGATACACCGACGCCAGCTACGGGTTCGATTCGCAGACCTGTTCCGTCATCTCCTCCATCCACGAGCAGTCACCGGACATCAAGATGGGAGTGGACCGCGACGGTGCCGGCGACCAGGGCATGATGTTCGGCTACGCCTGCAATGAGAACGACCAGTTCATGCCCACACCCATCGACCTGGCGCACAAGCTGACCATGCGTCTGGCGGAAGTACGCCGCAGCGGGCAGATTGATTACCTGCGGCCGGACGGCAAGTCACAGGTAACCGTGGAGTACGACGAAAACCACAAGCCGGTACGCGTGGACGGCGTGGTGATTTCCACGCAGCACTCCGAACTGGCGGACAACGACAAGCTGCACGCCGACATGCTGAAGCATGTGATTCAGGCAGTGATCCCGGCGCACATGCTCGATGAGAACACCAAGTATCACATCAATCCCACCGGCCGCTTTGTAGTAGGCGGGCCCATGGGCGACACCGGGCTGACCGGGCGCAAGATCATCGTGGACAGTTACGGCGGCATGGGCCGCCACGGCGGCGGCTGCTTCAGCGGCAAGGACCCGACCAAGGTGGACCGCTCGGGGGCTTATGTGGCGCGCTACATTGCCAAGAACATTGTGGCTGCCGGCCTCGCCGACCGCTGCGAAGTGCAACTGGCCTATGCCATCGGCGTGGCCGAGCCGGTCAGCGTGCTGGTGGATACCTTCGGCAAGGGCAGGATTCCGGAAGAGCAGCTGGAAGAACTGGTGCGCAAGAACTTCAAGCTCACGCCAAAAGGCATCATCGAATCGCTGAACTTGCGGCGCCCCATCTATCGCAAGACAGCCTCCTACGGCCACTTCGGGCGCAAGGATCCCGACTTTACCTGGGAAGCCACGGACAAGGCCGACATCCTGCGCCGGGAGGCAGGACTGAAAGAAGAGGCCGTGACGCGGGCTTCGAAGTAGGTTCTCGACGGCGGGAGCGCCGTGGCGCGCTCCCGCAAACTCCCCTGATCGCGTATTCTGGTATGGCCTCGCTGTGCCCCCGGGCTGCAGCAGGCCAGCGACAGAACCCAGGGAACTCATCCCCAAGCATGTCCAACAAGGAAGGCAAAGACAAACGTATGCCGGTAGCGACGCAAGTGAAGTGCGACATCAAGGACCTGGACCTGGCGGACCAGGGCAAGAAGCGCATCGAGTGGGCCAACCAGTCCATGCCCGTACTGCAGATCCTGCGCAAGGAGTTCATCAAGAACTCTCCCCTCAAAGGGACGCGCATCGCGGCCTGCCTGCACGTCACCACGGAGACGGCCAACCTGGCCATCACGCTGCGCGACGGCGGGGCCGAGGTGGTGCTCTGCGCCTCCAACCCGCTCTCCACGCAGGACGATGTGGCAGCCTCGCTGGTGCGCGATTACGGCATCTCGGTGTACGCCATCAAGGGCGAGGACAACGATACGTATTACAAGCACATCCAGGCGGCGCTGGAT
>CAYRII010000034.1:0-9576 GCA_964424245.1 uncultured Terriglobales bacterium
CGCCATGATGGGAGGCGACATCACGGTGGAGAGCGCGGCCGGCAAGGGCTCCACCGGCACGCATGACCTTTCCGCCGCCGGCAAGTCCACCGCCGAAGTTATTGACCTGTTGCAGTCGGAGATCATCCGCGACCTGCAGATGACCGAAGACACCGCCGCCGCCGGCGGCGATAGCAAGGCCGACCTGATGTCCGCCTCCGAGGATGCGCCCATCATCCGCCTGGCCAACTCCGTGCTGGGCCTGGCCATCAAAAAGGGCGCCAGCGACATCCACATCGAGCCCATGGAAACCGACGTGATCGTGCGCTACCGCATTGACGGCGTCTTGCAGGTGGTGCAGAACCTGCCCAAGAAGGTGCAACTGGGCCTGATCTCGCGCTTGAAAATCGTCTCCAAGCTCGATATCGCGGAAAAGCGCCTGCCGCAGGACGGCCGCATCAGCGTCAACATGGAAGGCAAGCCCATCGACTTCCGCGTCTCCACCGTGCCCGCCAAGTGGGGCGAAAAGATTTGTATGCGCATCCTGGACAAATCCAACACCACGCTCGGCCTGGACAAGGTGGTGGCCCACCAGCCCACGCTGGAGCTCATCCGCGAGCTCATCGCCCAGCCCTACGGCATCATGTACGTCACCGGGCCCACCGGCTCCGGGAAGACCACCACGCTCTACTCGGCGCTGGCGGAAATCAACGAGCCCGGCGTCAACATCTCCACCGCCGAAGACCCCATCGAGTACGACCTCGCCGGCGTCAACCAGGTGCAGGCCAACAAGGACATCGAGCTGGATTTCGCCCGCATCCTGCGCGCCTTCCTGCGCCAGGACCCCGACATCATCCTGGTGGGCGAAACGCGCGACCGCGAGACCGCGCACATCGCCGTGGAGGCCGCCCTCACCGGCCACCTCGTCTTCACCACCCTGCACACCAACTCCGCCGCCGGCAGCTTTACCCGCCTGGGCGAGATGGGCATTGAGCCCTTCCTGATTTCCTCTTCCACCATCGGCGTGATGGCGCAGCGCCTGGCCCGCCGCCTCTGCCAGCACTGCAAGGAGCCCTACAAGCCCGACGACACCACCTGCGACTACATGGGGCTGGAAAAAGGCGTCACCCTCTATAAGGGCGCGGGCTGCGACCAGTGCAACGGCAAAGGCGTCCGGGGACGCGTGGGCATCTACGAAGTCATGAAGATGAATCCCGAGCTGCGCGCCATGGTGGCCCGCGGCGCCTTGACCGAGGAAATCCACGCCGCCGCCTTGAAAGGCGGCATGCTCGACCTCAAGCTCTACTCCGGCTGGCTGCTCAAGGAAGGCTTGACCACCGTCGAAGAAGTACTGCAGGTGGTGAGCGTGCAGGAATAAGGCCTGGGGGCTGGGTTCCGGGTTCGTAGTTCACAGTTCTTCAGTTCTCAGTTCACAGTTCTCAGTTCTCCGGCTGCGTTACACTGGCCGCTCCATGTCGCTCGACCCGCAGCTCGGACTGCTCTTCCCGGCGGCGCGCCGCGTGTGGACGGTGCGCGACCTGGTGGGCGCGACCCGCGCCGCTCTGGAGCGCGACTTTGCCGACGTCTGGGTGGAAGGCGAGATTTCCAACTTCCACTCCGCGCCCTCCGGGCATCTCTACTTCACGCTCAAGGACGCCGAGGCGCAACTGCGCGTGGCCATGTTTCGCCCCAGCGCGCGCCTGTTGCGCTTCCGCCCGGAAAACGGACTCGCCGTGATCGTGCGCGGGCGCGTTACGGTCTATGAAGCGCGCGGCGAGATGCAGTTCCTGGCCGAGTACCTCGAGCCCAAAGGCGCAGGCGCGCTGCAGATCGCCTTCGAGCAGCTCAAGGCGCGCCTCGAAGCCGAGGGTCTGTTCGACGCGGCGCGCAAGCAGCCGCTGCCGCGCCTGCCGCGCCGCATCGGCATTGTGACTTCGCCGCGCGGCGCCGCCATCCAGGACATTCTCAACATCCTGCGCCGCCGCCACGAAAGCGTGGGCGTGCTGCTCTACCCCGCGCAGGTGCAGGGCGAGAGCGCCGCCGCCGAGGTCGCAAGAGGCGTCGAGTACTTCAACCGCGAGCGCAACGTAGACGTCATCCTGGTGACGCGCGGTGGCGGCTCGGCGGAAGACCTGGCCGCCTTCAACGATGAGGTGCTGGCGCGCGCCATCGCCGCCTCGAAGATTCCCGTGATCTCCGCCGTCGGCCACGAGACCGATTTCACCATCGCCGACTTCGTCGCCGACCTGCGGGCGCCCACGCCCTCGGCCGCGGCTGAGATCGTCATCCAGTCCAAGCGCGAGTTGGAGGAAAACGTCGCCTTGCTGGGCCAGCGCCTGGAGCGCGCCGCGCGCTACCGAATGCTCATCGCCCGCCAGGCGCTGACGGAGCTGGCGCAGCACACCGCGTTTGCCCGCATCCGCGAGGCGCTGGGCCGCCGCCAGCAGCGCGTGGACGACCTGGTATACCGCCTGGGAACGTCGCAGGGCGAGCTGCTGGGCGGGCATCGCCGCCGCCTGGACGTAGCCGCCACCCGCCTGCGCCACTACGACCTGCGCGGGCGCTTTACCGGCCTGCGCCGCGAGCTGGAGGCGCGTATGGCCGCGCTGGCTGCAGCGGCGCGCACCCGCTTGCTGGAGCGCCGGGCGCGGCTTGCCCAGATTTCGGCGCGCCTCGAAGAGCTTTCCCCCGCCAAAATTCTCGACCGCGGCTACGCGCTCGTCTTCGACGCCTCGGGCAACCTGCTGAAGGACGCCACGGCCGTCGGCGCGGGCGACGAGATTCGCGCGCAGCTCTCCCGCGGCGCGCTCACCGCTACGGTCAAGAAAACGTCGCGCTAAGAATTTGCGTTAGGTGAGGATCTTCAGCGCCACCGCGGCCTTGCGCTCCGCCAGGATGCGCTCGGCGATGGCCTCGGGCGCATCTTCCTGGATGAAGTGCGAGGCCTGCTCGAGGAACACGGGCTCGCGCGCGTTCTTCAGCGCGTCGCGCAGCAGGTAGGCGTGCAGCGGCCGGAACACCGGGTCCCGCTTGCCCCACAGGATGTCGGCGGGCGCGGTGATCCGGGCCAGGCCGGCCGCGATCTCGCGCATGGTGCCGCCCGCGGGATCGCTCTCGCGCAGCGGGATCAGGCGCGGAAAAGCCAGCACGCCCGCGCGCGAAGCGGCGTCGGGAAAGGGAAAACGATACGCATCGAACTCGCGCGCGGAGAGCTTGCGCGCCACCGCGGTGCGCAGCGCCAGCTCGACGAACAGGTTCATCCGGCGCACGGTAAAGCTGCCCAGCGGCCCGCGCGAAAGGCGCAGTCCCCAGTGCAGTTTCTGGGCCGCGGGATTGTGCGGCAGGTGCGCCCAGGTGTTCATCAGCACCAGGCGCGCGATGTTCGCGGGATGCGCCACGGCATAGCCCAGGCCGATGGGCCCGCCCCAGTCCTGCAGCACCAGCGTGATCTTTTCCAGCGCGAGGGATTCGACGAGCGCCGAAAAGTTGCGAATGTGGCGCTCCAGCGTGTAGTACGCGAGGTCCGCCGGCTTGTCCGAGAGCCCGAAGCCGATGTGGTCGGGCGCGACGACGCGGTAGCGTTCCGTGAGCCGGGGAATGATCTGGCGGTAGAGGAACGACCAGGTCGGGTTGCCGTGCAGCAGCACGATGGGCGGCGCGCCGGGAGCGCCCTCATCCACAAAGCTCATGCGCCGGCCATCCACCTCCAGGGTGCGCGTGCGGAAGGGATAGAGGGCGCGCAGCCAATCGGGCAGCGGCGTGGCCGGCTGGGGAGGGGCTGGGGAATGGCTCTGGCTGGGAAGGCTGGACATGCGCGAAACTGTCATTTTACCTGAAGGCGCCTGCGGCGACCGCGCGTCGCTCCCGCAGGCATCAGGCAGTACAATTGGCCAGGCGGTTTTGGGGACGGGTTTTCTTTTCGTAGCTGGGTAAGCCATGAACTCTATCAGGCGATTGCTGGAAGCTGGGGCGGACGTGTCGCTGGTGTCGGTGATCGACATCCTGGTGGTCGCCGTGCTGATTTATGGCTTCCTGGTGCTGATCAAGGGCACACGCGCCTTCCAGATGCTGGTGGGCGCGGCCATTCTGGCGATCGCCTTTTACCTGGCGCGGCTGGGCGGGCTGACCACGGTCAACTGGCTGGTGGCGACGCTGCTGCCCTACGTGGTGTTCGCGCTCATTGTGGTGTTCCACGTGGAAATCCGGCAGGCGCTGGCGCGCCTGGGACATCACCTGGCGTTTTTGCGGCTTTCCCAGCCCGCGGGATCGGACTCCTACGACGACATCGTGCTGGCGGTAAACCTGTTCTCGCAGAACCAGACGGGAGCGCTGATCGTGATCGAGCGCGAAATCGGGCTCAGGACGTTCATCGAGAGTGGCGTGCCGCTGGACGCGCGGCTCTCCTACGACCTGCTGGCCACCATCTTTCGCCCCAGCGCGCCGCTGCACGACGGCGCGGTGATTGTGCAGAAGGACCGGGTGGCCGCGGCGGCCTGCTTCCTGCCGTTGAGCATGAACCCGGTCCTCTCCACGCAACTGGGCACGCGGCATCGCGCCGCCATCGGCATCACCGAGGAAACGGACGCGCTGGCGGTGGTGGTCTCGGAGGAATCGGGCGCCATAGCGCTCGCCGCCGGCGGCAACATCGAGCGCGACCTCACCGTGGAATACCTCCGTCAGCGGCTGAGCGAGCTGCTGCACCGCTACGTTCCGCCGGCCGCGCTGCCCACGCCCATCGTCGCCCCGGACGAGACGGACCACGTGCCCGGGATGAAGCCCGAGGTGGAGCGCTGAGGCCATGATGGAGTTCCTGCGGCGGTTCGTGTTTCACAATTTTCCGCTCAAGGTCATCGCGCTGGCCAGCGCCGTGCTGTTATGGTCCGCCATTGCGCGCGAGCCGCTGGCGGAGATCGCTTTTCAAGTTCCCATCGCCTTTCAGCACGTGCCGAAACACCTGGAGATGATTGCGGATGAGATCCCCCAGGCGCAGGTGCGGGTGCGGGGGCCGGCGCGCGTGCTGCGCGAACTGAATGCGGCGGACCTGAACCCGGTGCTCGACCTCTCCGATGCGCAGCCGGGGGAGCGCACCTATGAGGTCCGCGTGGAAAAGGTCCAAGTGCCGTTCGACGTCACGGTGGTGCAGGTGGTGCCGGCGCAGGTGCGCATCCGGTTTGACCGCCATGCCACGCGGCTGGTCCCTGTGGAGGCGCGGGTTACGGGCACACCTGCTTCCGGGTTCGCCGTTTCCCAGATTGTGGTGGAGCCGCAAAACGCGGAGGTTCAGGGGCCGGAACAGCGGGTGAACCTGCTGGACGCGGTGAAAACCGACCTGGTGGACGTCACCGGGCTGAACGGGCGCGTCTCGTTTGTGGTGAGCGTGAATGCGGGCGATCCGCAGGTGCGCGTGGCGCACGACGCCAAAGTGCGCGTCACGGTGGTGGCCCAGCGGCTGGCGGAAGCGCCGGCGAAATAAATTCAGGCATGCGAAAACTTTTCGGCACCGACGGCATCCGCGGCGTGGCGGGCGAGTTCCCGCTCGACGCCGCCACCAGCTTCCTCATCGGGCGCGCCATCGCGCACCACCTGCGGCGGCCGAACGGCGCGCTGCGCGTGGTGCTGGGGCAGGACACGCGGGAATCCGGCGGATGGATTGCCGACGCGGTGGCCGCGGGACTGGTGTCGGCGGAGGTCGAGGTGGAAAGCGCCGGAATCGCCACCACGCCGGCCATCGCCTACCTGGCGCGCGCGCGCGGGTATGCGGCGGGAGTGGTGATTTCGGCCTCGCACAATCCCTGGACGGACAACGGCATCAAGGTTTTTGCGGGCACCGGCTACAAGCTGCCCGACGAGGTGGAACTGGAAATCGAGCACGAAATTTTTGCTCTGCTCGCCGGCGCGCCACGGCAGGAAGCCGCGGCAGATCAGGCGGCGCGAACGCCATCGCTGCCCGGCAACGCGGCCTTGCGGCGCGAGTACGTGGAATGGCTGGCAGGATGCGCTGCCGGAGCGGACCTCAGCGGGCTGCACGTGGTGGCGGACTGCGCCGAGGGCGCGGCCAGCGCGCTGGCTCCCGAAGTATTTTCCGCCTGCGGCGTGCGGGCCACGTTTCTGCACAACGCCCCCGACGGGCACAACATCAACGACCACTGCGGCGCGCTCTATCCGGAAGTGGTGGCAAAAGCGGTGGCAGAGGCGGGCGCGGACCTGGGAGTCACGTTTGACGGCGACGCCGACCGCGCGCTGTTTGCCGACGCCGGGGGAAAGATCGTGAACGGCGACGCCATTCTCCTGCTGGCGGCGCGGGCCCTGAAGGCGCGGGGAGAGCTGCCGGGCGATGTGGTGGTGGCGACCACCATGTCCAACATGGGCCTGGAGGCGGCGCTCAGGCGCTCGGGCATCCGCATGCTTCGCGCGCCGGTGGGCGACAAATACGTGCTGGAGGAGATGCAGCGCTCGAGCGCAGCGCTGGGCGGGGAACAGTCCGGGCACATCATTTTTTCCGCCACACACACAACGGGCGACGGGCTGCTGACGGCGCTGAAGGTGCTGGAGATCGTTGCCGCAAGCGGCAAGCCACTGGCAGAGCTGGTGAAGGACTTGCATGTTTTTCCGCAGGTCATTCAGAACGTGCGCGTGCGAGAGAAGCGGCCTCTGGAAGACATTCCCGAGGTGGCGCGGGCCATTGCCCAGGCGGAGCAGGAGCTCGACGGCAACGGGCGCGTGGTAGTGCGCTACTCCGGCACAGAGCCGCTGGCACGGGTGATGGTGGAGGCGGCGTCGGAAGAGAAAATGCGCTCGACGGCGGAAGCCATCGCCACGGCGATTGCAAAAGCGCTGGGGGCATAGTTTCGCGGAGCTTGCCGCGCCATCGCATTGCTCACTTCAGGTCACGCCAGTTGCTGCCGACGGCCACATCCGCCACCAGGGGCACGCGCAGGGCGTAGACGTTCTCCATCTTCTCCCTGACCAAAGCGCGCACCGCTTCCACTTCGGCCTCAGGCGCTTCGAACACCAGCTCATCGTGCACCTGAAGGGTCATCCTGGCCTTGAGCTGCTGTGAGCGGAGTTCCGCATCGATGCGGATCATGGCCAGCTTGATGAGATCGGCGGCGGTGCCCTGCAGAGGCGTGTTCACCGCGGTGCGCTCGGCAAAGCCGCGGGCGTTGGGGTTGCGGCTGTTGATGTCCGGGATGGGGCGCACGCGGCCGAAAAGCGTGCGCACCGACTGGTGGCGCCGGGTTTCTTCGAGGGTGCGGTCGATGAAGGCGCGCACGCCCTGGTATTTCTCAAAATACGCCGCGATGAACTTCTTGGCCTCGCGGGGCTCGATGCCGATCTGCTGCGCCAGACCGAAGGCGGAGAGGCCGTAGACGATGCCGAAGTTGACCGCTTTGGCGCGGTGGCGATGGTCGGCGTCAATGGCCAGCGGCGGAACGCCGAAGACCTCGGCGGCGGTGAGGCGATGGATGTCGTCGCCGCGGCGGAAGGCCTCGACCAATAGCGGATCTTCGGAGAAGTGCGCCAGCAGGCGCAGCTCGATCTGCGAGTAGTCGGCGCCGACGAGCACGTGGCCGGGCTCGGCGATGAAGGCGGCGCGAATCTCGCGGCCGAGCTCAGTGCGGATGGGAATGTTCTGCAGGTTGGGGTTGGTGGAGGAGAGCCGCCCGGTGGAGGTGGCTGCCTGGTTGAAGGTGGTGTGCACGCGGCCGGTGGCGGGGTCGATGAGCGCGGGCAGCGTATCCACGTAAGTGGACTTGAGCTTGGAGAGCTGGCGGTATTCGAGCACCCGGCGGGGAACATCGTGGCGCTCGGCCAGTCCTTCGAGGATGTCCACGGCGGTGGAAAGGGACTTGGACTTGCCGCGGCGCGGGGGCTTGGGCAGCTTGAGTTTTTCGTAGAGGACTTCGCCGAGCTGTTTGGGCGAGTTGATGTTGAACTCGCCGCCGGCCATTTCGTAGATGGCGCGCGCCGTTTGCTCGCACTCACGCTCCAGGCGCGAGGACATCTGCTGGAGCACGCGGGCGTCCACCTTGACTCCCGCCAGCTCCATGCGCGCCAGGACGGGCACGAAGGGCAGATCGAGTTCCTCATAGACGCGCAGGAGACCGGCCTGCTCCACCTCGGCGCGCAGGGCGGGCGCGAGGCGGCAGGTGAGGTCGGCGACCTGCGCCGCTTCGCCTGAAAGCTGCAGGTTGAAGCGCCGCAGGGCCACGCGCGCCAGATCGTGGCGCGGAGTAGTGGGGTCGAGCAAATAGGAGTAGAGCATGGTGTCGTGCTCGACACCGGCGAGCGCGGCGCCGCGCGGCGCCAGAGCATGCCACGCAGACTTGAAGTCGTGCACTGCTTTGGGCAGTGCGGGGTCGGCGAGCGCGGTCAGGAGCTTCGTGGCCGCGGCGTTGTCGTCGAGGGGAACGGTGAGGCCTTCACCGGCAACGGCGGAAACGGCCACCTGGTTGCCCGTCGGGCCGGCAGCGTCCAGGGAGGATTGCAACGGCAGCGCCTCTTCGTCCGCGTCTTCATCTTCCCCGGCAGCGTCCGCGGTCAACGCCAGTTGCACGGCGACGGCGAGAAAACCGGACTCCTTCGCCTGCCGCAGCACGCGCTCCACATCGCGCGCCGCGCCGGCCTCGCGATAGTCGGTTTTTCCCAGCGAGACCACGGGCGCGAGGTCGTTGAGCATGCTGGTGAATTCCAGCTCGGTGAACAGGGTGCGGCAGGCTTCGGTGTCGGGCTCGGCTGCGGCCATGGCCTGGAGGTCGAGCGCAACCGGAACCTGGCGGTCGATGGTGGCCAGTTCCTTGCTCAGCAGGACGGTCTCGCGGTTGTTGGCGAGCGACTCGCGATAGGTCTTCTTTTCGACTTCGGCGGCGCGGTCAAGCGCCTGCTCCACGGAACCAAAGCGGCGAATGAGCTCGATCGAGCCCTTGTCGCCGATGCCGGGAGCGCCGGGAATGTTGTCGATGGCGTCGCCGCGCAGCGCCATCACGTCCACGACTTTTTCCGGCGGGACGCCCAGCACCTCTTCCACTTTTGCCGAGTCAAAGATGAGGTTGTCTTTGGCCGGGTTGAGGACGCGGACTTTTTCGTTAACCAGCTGCAGCATGTCCTTGTCTCCGGAGACGACGAAGACGGGATGGGAATTCTCCGCAGCCTGGCGGGCGAGCGTGCCGAGGAGGTCGTCGGCTTCGTAGCCCTTGAGGCCCAAGATGGGGATGCGCAGCGCCTCCAGCGCACGGCGGATGTTGGGCAACTGCTGCGCCAGGTCAGGAGGCGTTTCCGCGCGGTTGGCCTTGTAGCCATGATATTGCGCTTCCTGAAACGTCTGCGTCTTGATGTCGAACTTGCGCACGGTGGTGAGGGCGCCGGCCTGCGCGTCGCGGAAGGTGGGGCCTTCGAGATCAAAGACCGCGGCCAGGTATTCGGGAGAAAAATCCTGGCGCAACTTGCGCAGCATGTTGAGGAAGACGTAGGTGGCGCCGGTGGGGACGCCGGCGCGCGTGGACATGGGCCGCTGCCGCGCCATGGCGTGGTAGGCGCGGAAGATGAGCGACATGGCGTCCACCAGGAAGACGCGGCCCTTGGCGGATGGAGTCATTG